>DASVKT010000019.1:0-6305 GCA_036385235.1 Candidatus Limnocylindrales bacterium
ACCGTGATGGCGGCCGGCATCGCCACGCTCGAAGCGCTGAGTGCGGGGACGTACGCCGGCCTTGAGTCCGCGGGTCTCACGCTGGAGCACGGCCTCGTTGAATTGGCGCGCGGTGCCGGCGTCAAGGCTTCGGCTGCGCGCGCCGGATCACTGCTGACGGTCTTCTTCCGCGCAACGCCACCCTGCAACTACCGCGAGGCGCTCGAATCCGATGGCGCCCAGTTCGCCCGTTTCCACCGGTCGATGCGACTGGCCGGGGTGCTCTTGCCTCCGTCGCCCTACGAAGCGTGGTTCATCTCGACCGCCCACACGCCGCAAGTGATCGCCGGGACGTTGGCCGCCGCCGAAAGGGCGTTCATGGAGTTGGGCTGAGCGGCCGGCCGCCGCCGCGACGGCGTTCCGCGAGTCGGCCGTCAGTCGACCAGCGTCTGCGACTGCTCCCGCATGAACTGCTGGACGTAGTAGAGGCCACCCGAGGCCTTGCCGGTGGTGCCGGATCCCTTCCAACCACCGAAGGGCTGGATGCCGGGCCAGGCACCGGTGGTGGCGCCGGCTCGGCGGTTGATGTAGATGACTCCGGCCTCGATCTTGTCCTTGAAGTTCTCGACTTCTTCGTGATCGGCGCTGAAGAAGCCGGCCGTCAGGCCGTAGATCGTGTCGTTGGCGCGGGCGATGGCGTTATCCAGTGAGTCCACCCTGGCGACCGTGACCAACGGCACGAACAACTCGTCCCGCCAGAGGTGGTGGTCCGCCGGGAGATCCACGACGATCGTCGGGGCGACGTATAGATCAGTCCCCTGCCCGGCCACGATTTCGCCGCCGATAAGAATGCGGCCGTCGCGCCTGGCTTCCGCTACCGCGGCTTCGTACTTGGCCTTGGCCTTGGCGTTGACCAGCGGCCCCAGCCAGACCTTCTTGTCGGTTGGGTCGCCGATGGTGATGCCGCGGGTCTTGGCGGCCAACGCCTCAAGGAAGGATTCGTAGACCGGCGCCTGGACGTAGACCCGGCTGCAGGCCGAGCACTTCTGGCCGCCATAGCCGAAAGCCGAACGCATGACGCCCTCGGCCGCCTCTTCAAGATCCGCTCGAGCGCTGACGATGGCCGGGTTCTTGCCGCCCATCTCGACGATCACGGGCTTGGGGAAGACCCGGCTGAACTCCTTGTAAACATGGTTGAAGCCGATCTCGTACGAGCCGGTGAAGAGCAGGCCGTCGATGCCCTGGTTCTCCTGCAACTCCTGACCGACCGTTGCGCCGGGGCCGGTGACCATGTTGAAGACGCCGCGCGGCAGGCCGGCCAGATCGGCCAGTTCCGTGATCTTGACGCCGCATAGCGGAGCGTCGCTGGATGGCTTGTAGACGACCGCGTTCC
Source organism: Candidatus Limnocylindrales bacterium (assembly GCA_036385235.1). Taxonomy (GTDB): domain Bacteria; phylum Chloroflexota; class Limnocylindria; order Limnocylindrales; family CSP1-4; genus Fen-1039. The sequence goes on from DASVKT010000019.1 coordinate 1,373, forward strand.
CGGCCACCAGCGCGCCGCCTGCGGGACCGCCGGAGAGAGCCATCGGGAAGTTGAAGGGGCTGATGATTCCCCAGACGCCGTGCGGCTTGAGCACGGAGCGGGTGTGAACGGTGGGATCGCCGAGGTTGCCCATCGGGCGATCGAAGCCATCGTTGGCCACGAACTGGTCGCAGTAGTAGCGGATCAAGTCCGCGGTCTCCTCGACGTCGCCGAGGGCCTCAAGACGGTTTTTGCCAACCTCGATGGCCATGAGCGCGGCCAGCTCCATCTGCCGCTCGCTGATCATCTCGGCGAAACGGCGCATCACCGCCACCCGCTCCAGCCAGGCAGTGCGAGCCCACCCGGGCGCGGCGACACGCGCAGCCGCAACAGCGTCGCGGACATCCTCCTTGGTTCCGGAGGCAAATAGCCCAACGAGCGAGCCGTCGATCGGCGAGCGCTTCTCGAAGGTTGCGACTGCGGGACGCCACTCTCCGTTGATGAAGATGCCGTGCGTGGCGCCGAGTTCACCTCTGGCGATGGCCAGGCCGGCGTCGTATTGGGCGTGCAGCTGCTCGTTGTCGTTGCGCAGCGTGGCGTAGGTGATCTTGAGCCGGGGCTCAGACGTCACGGTCATCCGAACGCCCTCCTGGGGTGATGCCCTGGGGCCCACGCCGACTCGAACCGCGCGCTCGCAGCTGGGCGCAGCCTCCGTTGCAGCTAGTCTACTGCGGCCCCGGCGAGACACTCTCGTACGTTTACCCGAGGGTCGTCTGCCGCTACCCGAGGGTCGTCTGCCGCGCCGCGATTTGGCCCGTTGCGCAGAGCCGGGAAGCGGTAGGAAGCTCCAAGGGCAACACCGGCCGTGGCGATTGAGATCCACCAGAGATCGGGGTTGTAGGTCGCGACCGCGATGGCAAGAACGATGGCCAGGTCCCGGCGAAGGATAAGGAGGGCCGGCAGCAGGAAAAGCATCCCGTAGCCGTGAATGCTCGGCGCCGCGACCAGCAGGGCGATGCCGACCCAGGCGCCGGCGTCGCGGCCTTTGACCAGGAACATCGCGAGGACGGCGATTGCTGCCGCGACCATCGCCACCGGCCGGCCCATGACCGATGAGAGCGGAGCGCCGGCCAGAGCCCAGTTCGGATCCGCGCCGCGGCCAAGCTGGGCGAGCCAATCCCAATAGACGCCGATCCCAGTGATCGGCAGCAGTGCCACGACCAGGGCGGCGAGCACCAGGCCGCCCAGGATGGCTGCTCGCGGACGCCGCCGGAGCAGCCATACGAGCGTCAGGAGCTGGGTGTACTTGAACACTCCTACGCCGGCGGCGAGGACGCCGTCCAGACCGTCGTGGCGCAGGGTGCGCGGCGAGTCGGATGCCGCCTCGGCGTCGCGGGCCGAAGCCCGGCCGGCAGACCTCGAAGTCAGCCTCCAATTCGCACCCGGGACGTAGAACATCGCCGCGAACGCCGCCATCTGGATGACCTGGACGTTGCCGCTCGAGATGCCTTCGAGGAACGGTGACCAGATCATGACCAGGGGAACCGCGGGCCACGGCACGGAGAGGCGGCGGCAGGTCCAAACCGCGGCTGCCCCAACGATCACCGTCCAGATGGGCATCACAAGGATGCGCGGCAGCGCGGCAACGGGCGCCAGCAGCGGCAGGACCCAGGGCGGATAGAGGAACGGCAGTGTGGAGCCGGTAGTCTCGGCGAAACTCGATGCCAAATACGGCTGCCCGCCGGATGACCATCGGCCCGCGGCTCGAAGCGGGATTTCGAAGTCCACGCCCGGATTTCCGGAGATATACATCCAGAGGGAGACCACGGTGACGAACAGAGCCAGGGCGAGGACGCCACCGACGAACTGCCTGCGGGCCGGGCCGGGCTCGGCGATAGCAGTGCGCGCGGCCAGAGCCGCGGATTGAACGGCGGCTAGCGGGTTCCAGGGCCGAGACGCGGCGGTCATGGCGGCCGTACTCCTCACGTTGGGGCGGTGGTGATCGTCGGTGCCCCGGCGCGTCGGTATTGTGCCAGAGCCGGGGCCGCTCAGCGAGGTAGGGCCGCTCAGCGAGCCGGGTCCAGTCGGCGAGCCGGGGCCGCTCGGCGAGGTAGGGCCGCTCAGCGAGGTAGGGCCGCTCAGCGAGGAAGGGCCGCTCAACGAGGTAGGGCCGCTCAACGAGGTAGGGCCGCTCAACGAGGAAGGGCCGCCACGATTTCCACGATCGACGGGGCCATGGCGTCCGGCGCCCAACTGCCTCGCCCGCCACGCCCGGAGGTGACGCGCGCCAACTCGACCTCGCCATGCTTGCCGGATCGCACGAAGACGCCGCGCAGCCCGGCCTTCTGGGCACCGCGAATATCGTTCCAGAGATCGTCGCCGACCATTGCCACGTCCGCGGCGGAGAGGCGGTTGGAGGGCTTCCGGCCGTAGGCGGCGCCGACGCCCGCGCCGACTCCGGCGCCGCTTCCCTCGCTCAACGCCCGGACCGCCTCGCCGAAGAAGGCCCGCGACGGCTTACCCGTCACCACAGCCTTCCGCTCCAGGGCGAACTCCAGAGCGGCCACGTAGCTGCCCGAGTCCAGAAGAACTCCCGCCGGCGTGATCCACCAGCGGTTCTTGTGCATGGCCACGAACTGCGCTCCACCGCGAAGCAGCCGGAACGCCGACTGGATATTGCGAGGCGTGAAGTCGTTGCCGGCATCGCCGACGATCACCGCTGCCGCGTTCCTCTCCGTATCGGCGGCATCTTCGTGCGAGAGCAGGTGCATCCCGGAAAACTCGTCCATTGCATCGGCCGAGCCCATGACGTAGATCGGCTCGCGACCGAACCTGCGCCGAGCCAGACTCGCGGCCGTAGATGCCGCATTCACGATTCTTTCGGCCGGCACAGGGAGGCCGCCGCGCGTCAACTCCCGCGAGAGAGTGGCCCGGCTCGCCAGCGACATGTTCGTCCCGATGACATAGGGGAACCTGCGCGCGTCCAGCTCGGCAAGAGCCTCCCGCGCCCCGGGAATGAGCGCGCCACTCAAGATCAGGACCCCGTCCAGGTCCAGAACGAGGCCGCGCACGCCGGCAAGGCTCGTGCGCAGATCGGCGGATGGCTGGTTGGTCATCGGCGGATATTGGCACACCTGCCGGTCGGCGGGAGGGGTGCCGGTCGTCCGCGGCCGGGCCGCAGGAGGCAAGCCGGTCGTCCGCGGCCAGAGCGCTGTCGACCCGGGCATTCGTCACGCCCGCCGTCCTCGGCGCCCCGCCCCAACTCGGCTTCCGCGCCGCGCGCTCCGTCGACCCGGGCATTCGCCACACCCGCCGTCCTCGGCACCGCGCCCCAACTCGGCTTCCGCGTCGACAGCTGGTCTAACTTCCCTGGAGTGGAAGTTGGGCCGGATATCGGGGCCATTTGGCGGGATTTGGGCAGAGGAAGCGGGGCATCTGCCCTCTTCTCACGCTCAGCGCCACGCCAACTGCACGGCTCCACCGGCCTCACCTCGCCTAACTTCCCTAGCAGGGGAGTTTGACTAGAAGCCCAGGTCCGGCTCGGCACCGACGTCCGGTGGCCGGTTCAGTCACTGGCGGGGGTCATCGGCCATCGAGCGGGCGTTGCGTGGAGTGGCGGGCTTGCCCGGTGGCCGGTTCAGTCACTGGCGGGGGCTATCGGCCATCGAGAGGGCGTTGCGTGGAGTGGCGGGCTTGCCCGGTGGCCGGTTCAGTCACTGGCGGGGGTCATCGGCCATCGAGAGGGCGCTGCGTGGAGTGGCGGGCTTGCCCGGTGGCCGGTTCAGTCACCGGCGGGGGCTATCGGCCATCGAGCGGGCGTTGCGTGGAGTGGCGGGCTTGCCCGGTGGCCGGTTCAGTCACTGGCGGGGGCTATCGGCCATCGAGCGGGCATTGCGTGGGGTGGCGGGCTTGTCCGGTGGCCGGTTCAGTCACTGGCGGGGGTCATCGGCCATCGAGCGAGCATTGCGTGGGGTGGCGGGCTTGTCCGGTGGCCGGTTCAGTCACTGGCGGGGGCTATCGGCCATCGAGCGGGCTCGCCCTCACCGGAGCGGTCAACGACAGCGTTCCACGACCCCCACCCCTCTCAGGGTATCCTTCACCGTCGGAGCCGCTCCTGCGTCCCCAGCTGGTTCCGCGCCATCCCGGAGGCGATCAACCCGGGAAAGCCATGACACCAAAATCCGCCGGGCATTGCCGGGCGGTCTCCGGAGACTTGGATGACCGACACCAGACCGATCAACTGCGTGGTCCTGGTAAAGCAGGTACCCGACACGCACAACGTCACCGGCGAGGTGATGTCCAAAGACGGCACGATGAACCGCGGCGCGCTGCCGGCCATCTTCAATCCTGAGGACCTCAACGCGCTGGAAATGGCGCTCGAGATCAAGGAGCGAACCGGCGGCACCGTCACCGTCGTGACCATGGGCCCGCCGAAGGCCGCCAACATCCTGCGCGACTCGCTCTTCCGCGGCGCGGACAAGGTCGTCCTCCTGACGGACCGCAAGTTCGCCGGCGCGGACACGCTGGCCACCTCGTACGTGCTCAAGTGCGCGGTCGAGAAGCTCGGCAACTATGACCTCGTCCTCGCCGGCCGCCAGGCCATCGACGGCGACACCGCGCAGGTTGGTCCGCAGACGGCCGAAAAGCTCGGCATTCCACAGATCACCTACGCCGAGCAGATAGTCGAGATCACCGCCAAAAACCTGACCGTCCAGCGAGCGCTGGATCACGGCTCGGAAATCGTGCGCTGCACCTTCCCGTGCCTGCTGACCGTCGTGAACACGGCCAACACTCCCCGCCCGGCGAACGTCCGCCGCCAGATGGAGCAGAAGCTCGCCGCCACGCCGATGGAGTACGCCGCCATCCGAACCCGGTGGCCTGACTTCGAGTCGGACGAGGCGCTCGACGCCTACCTCACCAAGCACGATCTGAAGATCCCCGTCTGGTCCGCCGA
>DASVKT010000020.1:0-10226 GCA_036385235.1 Candidatus Limnocylindrales bacterium
GACGGTCCAGCACATCGTCACCGAGCCCGGAGTTCTCAAGAAGATCTCCGTTGCTGTGTTCGTGGATCAGGGCTCCATGGGGACTCTGACCGCCGACACTCTCAAGACGAGCATCGCGGCTGCCATCGGTGCCGACGCGACCCGCGGCGACGTGGTCGCCGTCCAGGCAATCCCGTTCGCCGCCCAGGCAACTGCGGCCCCTGTGACGGCAACGTCACCGACCGCCGACATCGCCAAGACGGTTGGGAGCAGCAGCGGAACCATCCTCGGCGCCCTGTTCGCCGCGGTCATGCTCTTCCTCTTCTGGATGAACATGCGCTCTTTGGGCCGCAGGTCTGACGAGACCGTGATGGATCTCGGTCCGGCGACCCCACAGTCCCTCCTGGCAGCCATGCCGAACCGTGCCGGAATTCCTGCTACCACGGCGGCCTCGGATGCGCCGGCGGCAGCCGATGTCACCAGCGCCACGCCTCAGGCCCGCATTCAGGAGCGCCTCCGGATGGTCGCCGACGAGCGGCCGGACGCCCTGGTCGGGCTGATGCACGGCTGGCTACGTGAAGAGGATCGACGACACTCATGAGCGCAGAAGCATCCTCCGCACTAGCTCTTAGCGGTCCGCGCAAGGCAGCAGCGCTGCTGATCACGCTCGGGACCGAGGCGTCGGCCAAGCTCCTGGCGCGCTTGCCGCCGGAAGCTCTCGACCGCGTCGCCCTGGAGTTGATGCGGATGCCCGCAGTCGACTCCGGCGTTCGGGACGCAATCCTCGAAGAGGCCTACGCTGGTCTCTTCGCCCACGCCGGAGTCCTCCCCGGCGGCGAGAACTACGCCGTCGAACTCTTCGCCCAGGCATTCGGGCAGAACAAGGCCCACGAGCTGCTGGATCGGGTCCATCAGGCCCAGCAGATCATCCCGTTCGACTTCATGCGCGACATCGATCCGATGCAGGCTGCCGGCCTTCTCTCCGAAGAGCACCCCCAGACGATCGCCATCGTCCTTGCCCACCTGGACCCCCGAGCTGCGGCCAAGATCCTGACCCAGTTCGATCCGCCCATCCAGGTCGAGGTCGCCAAGCGCATCGCCCTGACCGAACAGATCACGCCGGAAGCCGTCGAAATCGTTGAGGAGGGCTTGCGCCGCAAGCTCACTTCCGTCGTGACCGAGGTCACCTCCGTCGGTGGCACTCGGCCGCTCGCGCATGTTCTCAACCAGGTTGGCCGCACGAATGAGCGCCAGATCCTGGAAGCGCTTGGGGAGCAGGACGCGCAACTGGCCGACGAGGTTCGGCGCCTCATGTTCGTCTTCGACGACATCGTTCTTCTCGATGACCGGGCGATGCAGCGCGTCATCCGAGAGCTGGACGCCAAGGACATGGCTCTCGCCCTGCGGCCCGTGACCGAGCAGCTCCGCGTGAAGTTCTTCCAGAACATGTCTCAGCGCGCGGCAGAAATGCTTCGCGAGGAGATGGGTCTTGCCGGCCAGGTGCGGATGAAGTCGGTCGAAGAAGCGCAGCAGCGAATCATCGACTCGATCAGGAAGCTCGAAGACGAGGACCAGATCACCGTCAACCGCGGAGGCACCGAAGATGCCTTCGTCTAACTGGCGGCTCATCCACAACGACGGCACCCCGAATGCGCTCAGCCCGTCCGAGATCGCCGCCACGCCGTCCACTCACGTTCATTCGGACGACAACACGGTCTTCCGCGGCCTAGGCAGGTCGAGCACGCACGGCTCCAATCGCGGTGTCGCCGACCAGGCCCCGGGCGTGGCAGCTCAGGCGGCGGCGCAAGTCGCATCCGCGGACGAAATCATGGTTGCCGAAGAACTCCAGCGCCTCCAGCGCGAGGCCGAGCAGCGCGGCTACGAAATTGGTCGCAACCGAGCCGAGACTGAGCTCCGGGCGGCCGTGGACGGCGCCTCAGCTCTCGCGGAGAAGCTTCAGGAGATCGCTCCGGAGCGTACTTCCGAGATTGCCCACTCGATCGCCGAGCTGGCTCTCTCCGTTGCCAGACGAATCATTCAGCACGAGGTTCGCATCGAGCCGAGCCTCCTGTGCGCTTCCCTCGAGGCCGCCGTCAGCACGATCAACGGCTCCCCGGAGGCTCACGTTCTGCTGAACCCCGCTGCCGTCGAGCCGGTGGCTCAGGCCTGGGAAGCGCTCCACGGACGCCACTACCTCGGCAAGAAGTGGTTCTTCGAGGGAGACCCGACCCTGCCCGCCGGCGGCTGCACGGTGCGTTACGAACACGGTTTCGTGGAGGCCGGTCTCGAGTCTCAGATCGAGGAGATCGGCATTGCCCTGGATCGAGCCATCCCGGGTCTGGCTCGCGGCACCGTTGAAGAGGGAGTCGCATGACGACCTTCGAGCGCGGTGGCACCGGCACGCTTCCTGCCAAGCGGCACTCCCGCTTCTACCTGACCGGTCCGGAAGGAAGCGTCTCGCCCCTGCTTCGACATCTGGTCGAGGCGGCCGAGGCGGCCCCGCGATTCCAGGCTACGGGCGAAGTCGTGCGCGTGATCGGCACCACGGTCCAGGCCGCCGGCCTGATCCTCCAGGTCGGTTCGATCTGCTGGATCGATCTGGAGCCCGAGGGCATGGTCAGCGCTGAAGTCGTCGGCTTCAAGGACGGAATGATTACGCTGGTTCCCTTCGGCGATCTTTCGGGCGTTCGGCCCGGATCTGCGGTCCGCCTGCGCGAACAGCAATTCCGCGTACCGATCGGCCCGGCGCTTCTCGGCCGTGTCCTGGATGGGTTTGGACGGCCGCTTGATGGCATGGGCCCTCTCCGGGCGGAATACAAGGTCATTACCGGAACCGCGCCGCACCCGCTCGGCCGGGCCCGCATCTCCACGCCGATCTCCACAGGCGTCCGTGCCCTCGACGGATTGCTCTCCGCCGGCAAGGGCCAGCGCCTCGGCATCTTCGCCGGCTCCGGCGTGGGCAAGTCCACGCTCCTAGCCATGATCGCCCGGCACGCCTCGTCCAACATCAACGTAATCGCCCTCATCGGCGAGCGAGGCCGTGAGGTCCAGGAATTCATCGACGAGCAGCTCGGGCCCGAGGGCCTGGCCCGATCCGTGGTTGTCGTTGCCACTTCAGACCAGCCGGCGCTGCTTCGCTTGAAGGCTGCAGAAATTGCGACCGCCATCGCCGAGTCGTTCCGCGACGAAGGCAAGGACGTTCTTTTCATGATGGACTCGGTCACGCGCCTGGCCATGGCCCAGCGCGAGATCGGCCTTGGAGCAGGGGAGCCGCCGGCGCTTCGTGGCTATCCGCCGTCCGTCTTCTCGATGCTGCCGAGACTCCTCGAGCGCGCCGGCAACACCGAGTACGGAACGATCACCGGCTTCTTCACCGTCCTCGTTGAGGGCGACGATATGCAGGAGCCGGTCGCCGACACCGTGCGATCCATCCTGGACGGCCACATCGTCCTTTCGAGATCGCTGGCGGAGCGCAACCACTACCCGGCCATCGACATCCTGGCGTCGGTATCGAGAGCCATGCCCGCCGTCGTGGACAAGAATCACCTCAGGGTCGCCGGCGCCGTCCGGGCCGCCCTGGCCGAATACGAAGGCGCCCGCGACTTGATCGAAGTCGGTGCCTATTCCCACGGCTCCAACCCTGCCATCGACGAAGCCATAGCCCTGCGCCCGGCTCTCGAGGGCTTCCTCTGCCAGGAGCTCGAAGAAGTCTCCGACATCGCCGGCGCCCGCGCCGACATGGAGAGCTGCGGCGTAATGGCGGCAACTCACCTGATGGGTAGCGGAGCCGGACCCGTGCCTGACGTGAGCGGCGCCGCCCAGCCCGCCACGGCTGGCGTGCAAGTCCAGCAGTCGATGCTGCGCGGTGAGCCCAGATGAGCAACCGCTTCCGGCTCGGAATCGTCCTGCGCCTTCGCGAGATGGCGGAAGAGACGGCGCGCATCGATCTGGGCCACGCCCTTGAAAATCACCATCACGCGGTCACGGAGGTTCAGGCAGCCCAGGGCAGAGCGGGGCAGGAACTGCACTGGCTGTCCGAGTTGCAGCACGGCACTTCGGACGGTGGGCAGTTGCAGGCGGCCGTGTATGCCGTGGCGGCGGCCCAGCGGGTCATCGTGACGTCCCAGGAGCGACTGGCGCGAGCAACCGACGCGCTCTTCGAGGCCCGCCGCCTGCTGGCCGACGCCACTCGCCAAAGAGAGGTCGTCGAGCGCCTGCGCGATCGCTTCCTCATGGCCGAGCGCCGTGACCGCGAGCACAAGGACACGCTGGCCATGGCCGAGATCGCCTCGACGCAGCACGCGATCCGCGTCGCGAGGGAACGGCGATGAGCTACGCCGAGTGCATGGCGCGCATCTCCCAACTGGACTCGCTCATCAGCAGCGTGGATCCGAACTGGGCGAAGAGGGGCTACTCGCTCGCGTCCTCGAGCTCGCTCGCGCTGAACGGCAATTCGCCTTTTGCCGGAGTCCTCGAAAGCGTTTCCAACCAGGCGACCGCCAGCCAGGCCACCTCCTCTGCCACGATGGCCTTCAGTTCACCACTGGCCAGCTCGACGTTGACCCAGTCCTTCGGGCCGACCTCCGTGACCCTGGAGCCGTCGGCGACCGTAAACGGCGTCACCTATGCCCACTATCACAACGGCATCGATATGGCCGCTCCGCTCGGTTCGCCGGTCTACGCCGCCGCCAGCGGCACTGTAACCATTGCGGGCAAGGAATCCGACGGGGCGATCATCGTCAAGATCCAGCACGATGACGGCTATTCCACGCTGTACGGTCACCTGGATCCGTCACTGGCCGTCTCGGTTGGGCAGCATGTTGAGGCAGGCCAGGCTCTCGGCAAGATCGGTCTGACCGGCGTCACCACAGGCCCGCATCTCCACTTTGGGCTCTACAACGCCGCGGGCACGGCCGTCGACCCGTCGCCGTTCCTGTCCACCGGCTTCCTGCCGGACCCGACAACGCTGATGGCCCCGACCGGTGTGGACGGCGCCATGACTCAGGCGAACGGCAGCCAGGTGCTGGCCCGCTTCGATGCCAACGCTTCCAAGATCCCGTACGCCGCTGAGATTCGGGCCGCGGCGATCGCCAACGGCATCGACCCGTCGTTACTGGCCGGCCTCGTCTACGCCGAGTCGAGCTTCAATCCCAAGGCGCTTTCCAATTGCGGCGCCTCCGGGCTCACTCAGCTGATGCCGGACACCGCCAGGGGGCTTGGCGTCACCGACATCTGGGACGTCCAGCAGAACCTCAACGGCGGAGCTAAGTACATCTCCACGCAGATCAAGCGCTTCGGTCGCGTGGACCTGGCGTTGGCTGCGTACAACGCCGGACCGGGCGCAATTGCAAAACTCGGTGTTGTCCCCGATAGCAAACGCGGATATGTCAATCAGATTCTATGGAAGTGGTCGAGTTACCAGGAGCCTTCGGCATGAGCGGTCTGATTGATCCGGCGATGCGGGTTCTGACCGAAGCAATCGATGGCCTGAGCAGTCGTCAGGCGTTGATCTCGGGCAACCTCGTCAACATCGACACGCCCGGGTATCAGCCCAAGACGATCGACTTCGAGACTGCCTTGCAGCGCGAGATCGCGTCGATGAGTGACTCGCCCAGCAACATGCTGCCGAACCAGGCCGGCCCATCCGCCGACGTGGCTATGAAGACCACCAACCCTCGCCATTTCGGCGCCATCGGATCCGTTCTCGACGGCACTTCCTCGAGCATTTCGGGAGTCAACGAGAACATCCGCAACGACAACAACAAGGTCGATCTCGAGACCGAGATGACCAACCTCACTGAAACCCAGATCAAGTTCTCCGCGGACTCCCGCCTCCTGACGAGCAAGTTCTCGCAGCTCTACACCGTGCTTGGAGGGCACTAGAAATGGCCGGTCTGAATTCGAACGTCACGCTGGGTCACGGCGTCGTTCCCGTACCCGGCCAGATCAACGTTCCCGTCGGGCCGGATGACCCGACCTTCGGCGAGGCCTTCGCCCAGGCTCAAGTCACGCGCCTTGCCGCGACCGATGCAATCGCCCAGACCAACCTCGACCGGCCCGGTCAGTTTGGGGTCGATCCGGGACTCAAGGTTGCCGCCACCAAGCCGGTCGCCGATGCGCCGGACTGGCTCCCGATTTCGCACGAGTCGGCCTCCTCGTACAAGCCCAACAACGCCGGCGCCGACAGCGCGTCCGGCGACAAGTCGGCCACCCGGCCGGTTTCGAAGATTGCTTCCAAGAGTGCCAAGACCAAGTCCGATTCGAACCAGGCCGCCCATCGATCCGGGTTTGCCGATGAAGTGGCTCGTGCCTCCGCGCAGACGGCTGATTCCGCACCGGTCGCCGTCGCCGTCACGGCTGCGCAAATCCAGGCTTCTCCCTCGACCGATAGCGCCGCCACGTCGGCTCCTTCTGGCACAGTCGCAGCCGTTGGGGCCGTTGCGAGCAGCGCGGTCTCCGCCACTTCCGGCGCAGCGATGGCCCCGGCCGCTCCGATCGCCCCGGCAACGGCCGGCCAGACTGCCCCGGCCGCGCCCACTGCCGCCGCCGACGTTCAGGCCGTTGCCGCCGCCACCGTCGCCCCGGTAGCTCAGTCAGTCTCGTCCGGCCAGGCCACGGTTCGCGTCCTCGGCCACACATCCGACGCCGGCCCCGCCGCGCACCACGTCCGCGGTCCGGTCGTTCAGGCCCCGGTCACCGCCGCCTCGCCCGCGATGCCGGCCCAGGCGTCCGCGACCGGCACTCAGGCGCCGGCCACCCCGGTCCCTGCCGCCACTGCCGATCAGACCGTTCCGGTTGCGCAGGCGGCCCCGGTGGTGACCCAGACAGTCGCCGCCGTTCCGACTCAGATTCTCGCGCCCGCCCAGACCCAGCCGGGTCTGGTTGCTCCGCAGACGCAGGTTGTGGCGCAGCCGGGAGCGACGCCACCAGCTCAGGTCTCGAGCCAAGTGCCGGTATCCATCGAATACGCCCAGCAGACAGCCGCATCACAGCCCGCCGCCCAGGTACCTGGCCCGGCTTCTTCCGGGGTCACCATCCCGGCGGCGACCATGGCGAGTCAGCCGGTAGCCGCGCCCACTGTCGGCATCTCCGAGTTCCTCCGCCACGCCCAGGGAGGCTGGGCTTCCACGGCCATGCCGGTCTTAGTCAAGCAGAACGCCGTCGTTCCGGGTGCTCAGCCGGCCGCGCCGCTCGCGCCTCTCGGGTCGGTTTCGGCGGCCCCAGTCGCACCGGCGCAGACGGCCCCGGATCCGACAACCGTCGCCGTGCCGGCAGCCGCGACTGCGGCGCCCACCAGCGCCTTCGCAACCGCTGCCCAGCCGGCACCTGCTCAGCCTCAGATAGTCGCCGCGACGCCGACCGCCCCGACGGCATCGGCCCAGCCGGTCGCCGCCCCGGTGCCGGCACCGCTCGCTACTAAGGCCCCCGGTCAGGCCGTGGCAACCGTAGCGGCGGAGCAGGTGGCATCTCCGGCAGTCGTCGCGGACGTGGCTCAGACAACCGGCCAGACCACTGCCGCTGGGCATGTGATCCGCCGAGGCGGCCCCAACTTCGCCCCGACGGCCTACGCAACCGGCAGCTCCGACTCCGCTCCGACCACCGGCCGGCCGGTGGCAGTGGCGCCGGCAGCGGAATCGGCCTCGGCCGGTACGCAGTCGAACACCTCCGACGGCTCCAAGTCGGACTCGTCCGCAACGCCCGCAGTGGCCGGGGCGGCAACCACCGCAGCCAGTTCCTCCGCATTCGCAGCGTCGGCGTCGGCTGCAGCATCCGCTCTCTCGGCCGCAACCGCGGTTCAGGGCGCCGCAACCAATGCCGCATCCGAGATTCTCGGCAGCGGCTCGCCGGTGGATCTGGTCGAGGCCGCCGACAAGATCCTGACCCAGGTCATGCAGACGGTGCACACCTTCCAGACCTCGGCCGGGCCGGCGCTGGAAGCTCGCGTCAACGACCCGAACCTTGGCGATGTTCGAATGATCGTCACCGGCCGCGCCGGCGAGATGGTCCAGGCCCAGCTCGTCGTTCGTGATCGCGCCACAGCCGACGCGATTGCGGCAGCAGCCACGCGTATGCGCGGTGCCGGCGACGGCCTGGCCGGCGTCAGCCTGACGGTCAGAAGTGAAGGCGGCGGCAGCGCGACCAGCGGCCGATCCGGTAGTAACGCCTTTGAGTCTGCCGGCTGGACCGCCGGAGGCGGCTACGGCACCGGCTCCGGTCCGAGCAGCAACGGCAGCCACGGCCAGGGCTTCGCCGAACAGGCCGCCTCGGCCGCCAGCAACGGCGCGGGTGGGCAATCCGGCGCGGGTGGGCAATCCGGCGCGGGCCAGAGCTCGCGAGAAGCGCCGAAGGTCGTTCCGGCCCCCCAGCCTCTGACCTCAAGAGAGCCTCTACCTAAGACAAGAACTCCGCTCGCCGGGGGCTCATCCCTCGACATCCGGGCATAGCAGGAGTCACGAGATGAGCTTCAACATCAATGCGATCGCGGCGGCCATCGGCAGCGTCAGTCCTTCCGCCACTAGCACCAGCAGCGGCGGCGTTGATTCGCTGAGCAGCTCGGGCTCGACCAGCGCCTACAACCTATCCACCGACGACTTCATGAAGTTGTTCCTGGCCCAGATGCAGAACCAGGATCCAACCAAGCCCATGGACGACTCCCAGATGTTGAGCGAGCTGTCCCAGATGACGCAGGTCTCGACTCTGCAGCAAGTCCAGAAGGCCCTCGCCGGCTCGCAGCTGGCTCAGAGCTCCGCCCTTATCGGCAAGACGGTTCAGGGCGTGGATGTGAACGGCGCCGCCCTGAACGGCGTCGTCACCTCGGTCACTCAATCCACCGACGCCGGTCTGGTTCTCCAGGTTGGCAGCCAATACATCAAGCCCGACGCAGTCACCGTCGTGACCGCGTAACGGGCAACTAAACGAAAGGAGGTAATCGCCACGATTGATCGAATTGGACCCGACCTGACGGTCCAGAGCGGAGGTCTCATCCGAGACCCGAGTCTGACGTCCGGCTCGAGCCCGCTCGGCCAGCCCACCTCAGGAGCGCCGCCTTCAGGCGGATCGTCGTTCCGGGATGCGCTGTCGGCGGCCGCTGATGAGCACTCGCTCTCGTTTTCAGAGCATGCCATGAAGCGGGTTGAGCAGCGTCAGATCCCCATGGCGGGGGATCAGATGGATCGCCTGAGCAAGGCCATGGACACCCTCAGCCAGCGTGGCAGTAGGGGGCAGTCCCTGGTGATGCTCGACCAGTACGCCTACGTGGTTCACGTGCCAAGCCACACGGTAGTGACAGCCGTGGAACCGGATCAAAGCAAGGAGCGCGTCTTCACCCAGATAGACAGCGTGGTTATCGCGTAGCTCTTCGCCACTCCGGCGCGTTTGCCGCAAGGCAAACCGCCAAAGCCATTGCGGAGCAATGGCTCGCCATCGCGGAGCGATGGCTCAATGTCCGCCGTGTGCGCCAAGCAATTTGCCGGACCTCTCTGAGGAAGCTGGCTTGGCCGCGGACGCCAACAAATGCGTCGCGCCATCGGGCGTGAACGCCAGCAATCTCTCAGGAGGCTCCAAATGCTTCGCTCGATGTTCTCTGCGATTTCCGGTCTCCGCGGCCATCAGATCATGATGGACGTCATCGGCAACAACATCGCCAACGTCAACACGGTTGGGTTCAAGTCCGGCCGCGTCAATTTCCAGGACATCCTCTCCCAGACCCTCCACGGCGCGACGGCTCCATCCGGCGGACTCGGCAGCATCGACCCGGCTCAGATCGGTCTCGGAATGACGGTCGCCGGCATCGACGTGCTACAGACGCAGGGCAACCTGCAGTCCACCGGCAAGACGACAGACATGGCGATCCAGGGTGACGGGTTCTTCATCGAGTCCGATGGATCCGGCACCTCTTACACGCGCGACGGCGCCTTCGACATCGCCCTCGACGGCTCTCTTGCCAACCCGGCCTCCGGCATGAAGGTCCAGGGCTGGCAGGCAAACGCGAATGGCGTCATCGACATGACCCAGCCAATCACGAACCTGGTCATCCCGATCGGTCAGCGCACCACCGCGCTGGCGACTAGCAACGTGACCCTGAGTGGCAACCTAGACGCCGGAGCAACCGCTGCAGTGGACGGGCCTCCGGCCGTTCTCGCGACCACCGTGCCCACGACGATGACCGTGTTTGACAGCCTGGGCGTTTCCCATTCCGTGAAGGTCACGTACACCAAGACGGGGCCGACGTCCTGGGATTGGACGGC
>DASVKT010000021.1:0-11371 GCA_036385235.1 Candidatus Limnocylindrales bacterium
GCCGCCGGCAGCGTCGAGGTCCAGGCTTTCCCAGCGCTCGGACTGCGAGAACGAAGCCGCCGAGCGGACGCCCCCAGGCGCGGCGTGGAACAACTCCACTGCTTCCGGCGATGCCGAGCCGCCGCGGACGTCCCACTTGCCCAGCCACTCATCCAGCGAGCCGGCGTGGATGGCGTGCACGTCCTTGCGGAGAAGTCCGGCGCGGTTCAGCTCGCCGAGGATGGCCGGCATGCCGCCGGCGCGATGGACGTCCTCCATGAGATGCGTGCCGCTCGGCGCCACCTTGCAGATGCACGGCACGCCGCGAGATCTGGCGTCGATGTCGGAGAGCGTGTATTCCAACTCCGCCTCGCGGGCGACCGCCAGCAGGTGGAGCACGGTGTTAGTGGACCCGCCCATGGCAATGTCCAACGACATCGCATTCTCGAAGGCCGCGCGCGACGCGATCGATCGCGGCAGCACGCCGGCGTCGTTCTGGTCGTAGTAGCGGTGGGCCAGTTCCACAACGGTGCGGCCCGACTGCTCGTACAGGGCCTTGCGGGCCGTGTGCGTGGCCACCGTTGTGCCGCTTCCGGGCAGGGCCAGGCCGAGGGCTTCCACCAGGCAGTTCATCGAGTTGGCGGTAAACAACCCCGAGCAGGAACCGCACGTGGGGCAGGCGGCCTCCTCGATGCGGAACATGTCCTCATCGGAGATGGCGCCGTTGATGGCGTCCGTCATGGCCGTGATGAGGTTCATGTGCTTGCGGACCGTACCGTCGACGAGAACGGCCGTGCCACCTTCCATCGGGCCGCCGGCCACGAAGACTGCGGGGATGTTCAGGCGCATCGCGGCCATCAGCATTCCGGGCGTGATCTTGTCGCAGCCGGAGATGCAGATCATGGCGTCGGCGCAGTGGGCGTTGACCATGTACTCAACCGAGTCGGCGATGAGGTCGCGTGAGGGCAGGGAATAGAGCATCCCGCCGTGGCCCATGGCGATGCCATCGTCTATCGCGATGGTGTTGAACTCGAGCGGAATGCCGCCCGCAGCCTTGACCGCAGCGGCAACGATCCGCCCGACCGCCTGCAGATGGGTGTGGCCGGGGACGAACTCGGTGAAGCTGTTGGCGACGGCGATGATCGGTTTGCCGAAGTCCTCCCGGGCTACCCCTGTTGCGCGCAAGAGGGCGCGGGCGCCGGCCATGTTTCGTCCGTGGGTGACAGTTCGCGATCTCAGTTCTGGCATGTGCCGATGATCGCATATTGCGGTCTGCCGTTCGGCCCCGCGTCGTTCGGCCCCGGCGCTGCTTGGAGCCCCGATCTACTGAGCAGCCAGCGCGGCCGGCTCGACCGTCGCGACCACCTCGTAAAGCTGCAGCCGGCCCTGCTTGCCGATCGGCCGCGTCGCGCCGGCAGCCGCCAGGCAATAGGCCGCGCGCATGGCCAGGTTCTTCGGCCGGCGCGATGCAGCGGCAATGTCGGCGGTGGTGAACGGGCTCGTAACGCCGGCAGGTAGCAACCTCAGCAAGTCCGCGGGCGTGTCCACGCGCACGACCTCCAGAACCTCCACGAGGCGGCGGTCCAGCCGCCACCAGTCGCGCGGGTACCGGAAACGGGCACCTTCCGGCACCGGGCCGCGAATCTCCTCTTCGTGGACCAGCACCAGTTCGAGGCGAAAGTTGGGGTGGGCCACGAGCTCGGGGAATGCCGTCAACTCGCCGAACAGGTCCAGGGCCTGGCCGCGTTTCGGCGACAGACGTCCGGAGGTGATGACGCCGTCGGTGTCGACGCGGACCAGCCGGCGCTCGACGGCAATCGGATGGACGAGGACGATCCGGTAATCGGCGACCAGGCGTCTCAACTTCGCGGCGGCGGAGGAGAAGCTCGCCGTCTGGATCTCCACGAGTTCGTCGTCGCGCACGATGTCGACGATGTAGCCCGCCACGCGTTCCTCGACCCGATTCCCGGGAAGTGCGTAGATCTCCTTGAGCGCGGCGTGGAGCGATCCTTCGCGGTAAGTGGAGATCCCCGGTTTGGCGGCCACCGGAGGCTGCTAGCGGTTCTTCTGGAGCGCCGCTGTGGCACTGGGCGCAGCGGCCGCGCCGTTGCCGAAGATCGTGCTAAACGCGTAGTCCGAGCCCATGACGACGATTGCGGCCAGCAACAGGGCTAGGATGATCAGCCCGAACCTCACCCGCCCGTCGGCCAGCCCTGCAATCGCGGTGGGGGCCGGAGCAGCATCGGCACGTCGCGGGGCGACAGATTCCTGCTGTGCGCGTCGGCTCGAACCACCGGCCACCGGGCGGCGCTTGTCACTCACGATGGCTTCTCCTTCAACCGCGTAATCGGATCGTCAGCAGCGCCAAAGGGCGATAAATGACGTGGGCGAACTTGCCGAACGGTACCAGGAGTATGAGTGCCATGGTTTCACGGGCGCCGGTACATCGGGGCTGTCGTGCCGGCAGCTCAGCTGTGATTGCTAGGCTCGAGCCGGCTGCGATCCCGGCTCTCCAGTTGGAACGTCGAGTGCTCGATGTCGAAGTCCTCGGCCAGGCACTTGGAGAGCGCGTCCAGTGCCAGGTCTGCGTTCGCCGATTCGGCCAGTACGACGTGGGCCGACACAACGTTCACGCCGGAGGTGATGGTCCAGGCGTGAAGGTCGTGGCAATCCACGACCCCGGGCGCCTCAAGGATGTGCCGGCGCACGTGGCCCAGATCCACGCCTTTCGGGGTCGCCTCCAGCAGGATGTCGGTCGCCTCTCGGAGCAGCGTCACCGTCCGAGGCACGATAAGAAGCCCTATGAGTATTGACACGATCGCGTCGGCGGAGGTCATGCCGGTGAGCGCGATCACGATTGCCGCGGCGATCACGGCCGCAGACCCGGCGAGGTCGCCCATCACCTCCAGATAGGCCCCGCGAACGTTGAGACTCTCGCGCTGGGCGTTTCGTAGAAGGAGAAGCGATACGCCGTTTGCGGCCAGCCCAACGAGGGCGACCGCGAGCATCAAGCCCGATGCGACGCGTGGCGGCTCGGACAGCCTCTGCCAGGCAAAAACCAGAATGAATATCGCGATGCCGAACAAGAGAACTGCGTTCACCACCGCGGCGAGGATCTCGATCCGCAGGAAGCCGAAGGTGCGCGACGGGCTGGCTGCCCGGCCCGCAAACCAGATCGCCAGCAGCGCCATCCCGACGCCCGACACGTCGGTAAGCATGTGCCCGGCGTCGGCCAGCAGGGCCAGGCTGTTGGACAGGACGCCGCCGATTGCCTCGACCAGCAGAATGGCGAGGCTGACGAGCAGGACGGCGCTGAGGCGCCCGCGATGGGCCGCCGCCGACGAGCCGTGAACGTCTGGCATGTCACGACTATAGGGCGTTCGTGTCTTGCGCAGCGATCGGGATGCTCGCATTGCGGCCGCAGGGCGTAAGCCGTACCGGAATGCCTGGCGCGCGCACTCTGACTGGCGTTACGCTCGTGACCTGCATTTGGGTATCGAGGGTCGCGTGAAAAACGCTATCGGGTTCGATCTCGGAGAAACGCTCCTGCGATACGACGGCGTCGGCATGAGCTGGGTGCCCAAATACCGAGAGGCGATTCGCGCGGCTGCGGCCGCATGCGATCGCAGCCCGGGTGAGGTCGAGACCGATAGGG
This sequence comes from Candidatus Limnocylindrales bacterium, assembly GCA_036385235.1. Classification (GTDB taxonomy): domain Bacteria; phylum Chloroflexota; class Limnocylindria; order Limnocylindrales; family CSP1-4; genus Fen-1039. Next base: position 3,635 of record DASVKT010000021.1, read on the forward strand.
CAATCGCAGTGTTGGAACGCTACAACACGCGGCTGGCGCCGCGGACTCGAGAGGTAACAGAGTGCCAGATATTCGACGAAGTCACGACCGCTCTCGGGTTCGAGCCGGGCGATCGTAGGACCGTCGCCGATGCCTTCTTCCACTTCTACCGTCGGTCTGTGACGGCCTACCCTGACACAATCGACACACTACGAAACCTCATCGCTCTTGGGTTTGCGGTCGGAGTTCTGACCGACGTCCCGTACGGGATGGAGCGATCCAGAGTGGAGGCTGATCTGGCCGCCGCCGGAATCGATGGTTTGGTCTCGTTAGTGCTTACTTCAGTGGAGGTCGGACATCGAAAGCCCGCTCGGGCTGGATTCGTCCGCCTGGCGGCGGACCTCGACACCCCGATCGGTGCTCTAATCTACGTCGGGAACGAAGAGAAGGACATCGAAGGCGCGAATGCAGCCGGGTCGCGCTCGGTGCTAATCGATCGGGAAGGCCGGCAGCCCGATTGGGGCCAATGGACCCGTATCGATCGTCTCGATCAGATTCTCGAGCTCGTGACAGCCTAGTCGGAAAAGCCGGCGTCCAAGAGTCTGGTCGGGCCGTGTTCTTGGCCCTTTCCATCCGCCGGGCATAAAATCCCCACCTGACCGTCGAGAAGACCACCAACACAGGTCGAGTCTTCCAGCGCGTGCTCAAGGGCGAGCTGCCGTTCGCCGCGAGGGCCGAGGGCGCCACGATCTGGGATAAGGACGGGCGGGCCTACCTGGACGCGGCCGGCGGGGCAATCGTCGTGAATGTGGGCCACGGCCGCCAGTCCATCGTGGATGCGATGGAGCGCCAGGCTCGGGCGTTCACCTATGTCCACGGCACCACTTTCACCAGCGAGCCACTCGAGGCGTACGCCCGGGCCCTCGGCCCGCATCTTCCCGTGGACGACCCGGCGATCTATCCGGTGAGCGGCGGCTCGGAGGCGATCGAGAGCTGCCTCAAGCTGGTGCGGTCGTACCACCTGGCCCGGCGCGAGCCGGACCGAACGGTCGTGATCGCCCGACACGGCAGCTATCACGGCAACACGATGGGCGCGCTGGATCTTTCCGGCCGCGAACCGCTGCGGAAGCCCTACGAGCCGTGGCTCGGCCGCTTCCAGCACGTCAGCGCCGCGTATCCATACCGCGCCGGGGAAACCGCCGCCCATGCCCTGGGCGACGTGGACCTGCTGGTCGCAGAGCTCGACGCGGCCATCGCCGCCGCCGGGCCGGGTTGCCGCCTTCGTGGCGGAGCCGATCGTCGGCGCCACTCTCGGCGCCGTTGCTCCGCCGGACGATTACTGGCCCGCCATCGCGGAGGTCTGCCGGCGCCATGGCGTGCTGCTCGTCGCGGACGAAGTGATGACGGGCTTTGGGCGGACGGGGCGCTGGTTCGGGCTGGACCACTGGGGCGTGCGGGCCGACGTGATGGCCGCGGCCAAGGGGGCCGCCGGGGGCTACTTCCCGCTGGGTCTGGCGGTCGCCAGCGGCAATGTGTACGAGACCATCGCCGCGGGCGGTGGCTTTGTGCACGGGTTTACGTATAGCCACTCCCCGGTGGGCGCGGCGGTCGCCGGCGAAGTGCTACGCATCCTGGAAACGGAGAACCTCGTGGAGGCCAGCGCCACGAAGGGCGGGCGGCTCCAGGCGCTACTCCAGGACCGGCTCGGCGATCACCCCAGCGTCGGTGAGATCCGCGGCCGCGGTCTGCTGGTGGGCATTGAGCTGGTCGCGGACCGCACCACCAGGCGGCCTTTCCCCAGGTCGGCGCGTCTCATCGAAGGCGTCATGGCCCATTCCCGCGCCGCGGGCCTCCTGCTCTATCACGGCACCGGCAACGCAGACGGCACGAACGGCGACACCATCCTGTTGGGGCCGCCGTTCGTGGTGACTGATGAGGAGCTGCTCCGGATCGCGGAGACGCTCGCTGTTGCGGTTGATCGGGCCGCCGGCGAGTCTGCTCGGAAGAGCTAGGGCCGCAGAGCGCAAGTCCGTGATCGGCTCCTGGACAGATATCAAGCTGGGACGGACGCCGGGACCGGCGGAGGCGACTCCGACACAACGCACTGCGCGTCGCCGAGTGCACCTGAGTCCCGGTGGTTCAACTTGTCGGCTGCGCGTGGGGAGATACACAATTGACTCGCCTGCCTTTCCGAAGGCTTCGATTCGTCGGATATGCATCCGCACACGCGTACGTTGGACTCGGAAGGCTGATGAGCGGTTGTGTTCGTATCTCGCCACGCGCACTTTCGACCACCGCTGCGCCAGAAACCCTGGCTGATGTCAGATGTGCATCTTCCGACGCGCATCGAACTCTCGGGCCTCGCCGCCGCCCAGATCTACCCGGCCGCCGATACATCTGCTTGGGGGGGGAGGGTAGGGGCCGGACTGCGCGTCATGCTCAAATGCGAGATCATGGCGACCGTGGGCTGTGTCAGAGGCTTGCGCTTGCTGCCGAGGCCCGCCCAAAGTGGGCCGACGAGAGGCTCGATCTGGGTACGACGGAGCATTCGCATGGCACGAGTTTGCATGGGGCCCACGCGGTGGTCTTCTGATACAAACTGCCCATCGTCCATGAAGCTTAGGTGATGGCACTGCTGGCTCCTGTGGAATTGCCGGAGAGCAGGATCCATTTCCCGCCCCGCCTGACCCCCTTCATCAAATGGCCCGGGGGCAAGTCCTCGGAGCTGCCTGCCATCGCTGCAGCTGCGCCAATGTTTGGGGGTCGATTCATCGACCCTTTTGTCGGCGGCGGCTCCGTTCTCCTGGCCACAGACTCGGATATTCCGGCTTGGGCGAACGACGCGTGTGCCGATCTGATCTCCCTCTATTCGGGCGCAAAAGCATCGGACAGATCGCTGCGTCAGTCGCTCGACTCGGTGGCGGTTGCATGGGATGGCCTATCTAGCCTGGATGCCCTCTACCAGGAACTCGCGGAGGCCTTCATTCGAGCGGACGGGCCTGGCGCCCGCCACATTCTTGCCGTGCAAGCGCCGGCTCTTCGTGGCTTGCTCGATCAAGCGGGCCCGGGACTATCCGGGCTATATATGGCTCGGATAGAGAAGGACTTCCCTCTCAAGTTCGACCGCATGCGTTTGATGCAGAGTAAGCGCGGTGCTTCGCTATCGATGCCCGACCTTCTCTCCAATGTTGAAGGTGCCGTTCGCGCCGCCATGTATATGGCGATCCGCAGTCGCTACAACCGGTACCGCTTGGCTGGCGAATGGGACCACTACCGTTCGGCGGACTTCTTCTTCCTTCGTGAGTTCGCCTATGCGGCCATGTTCCGTTTCAATTCGCGAGATGAATTCAACGTTCCGTATGGGGGCATCAGCTACAACCGTAAGTCGCTGCTACCCAAGGTGAACCTTCTGTTCAGCGAGCCCATGCTTGCGCGTCTCTCGGCCACGGAATGGAGGTCTGTCGATTTCGACGCCTTCCTGGCCGAGGCATCCCCGACTCGCGACGACTTTGTTTTCGTTGATCCACCCTACGACAGCGATTTCAGCGCCTACGACAACATGAAATTTGGATGGCGGCATCAATATCGGCTGAAGAAGACCTTGGAGAGCCTGTCCGCCCGGGTCATGGTCGTCATCAAGGACACGCCCATGATCCGGCGCTTGTACGACTCCGAGCGCTGGCATATCCTCGCGGTGCCGAAGACCTACATGTGGACGATCAAGTCGCGAAATGATCGTGAGGCGATGCACCTCACGATCACCAACTACGTTCCCGGCAACGTGACGCAGCCCTGAGAGGCTCACCAGCGGGCGACTAGTTGGGGCCGAGGCCGCAGGGCATGGTCCGGTTATCCCCGGATCTCGGATCTCGGATGGCACGATCTCAAGCTCGCGCCACCATCCCTACGCCGTCCGGCGCAGGTAACAATCGCCAAAGTTAGTGATGGCATCGGGGGTTCGAGCGTCTAGGGTTGCAATATGATCGCGACCAACCCTGAGCCACGCGCGTCCGACGACGCCTCCCGGCGACGTGGCGCCGCTCGCCTCGCGACCTGGTCCGGAACCAGAGCGGTCCTCCTGGCCGCATCGCCCCTGGTGATCGCCGTCGGATCGCTTGCCGCCGAGGATAGTTTCGAACTCGGCAGTGGCTTTATCGTTGCCGTGCTGGCCGTGGCCTTTGCCGTGGTCGTGGCGATTCTCGTCCTCGGGCTGCGCGACCTCCGCGCCGCCGACGCTCGAACAACCGCCGCTCTGGGTCGCGCCGCCGCTGCCGAAACTACCCAGCGCGCCCGAGCGGACGAACTGGCCCGCCTCCTCAAGGCAGGGGAGACCCTCGCTCTCACCGGCGAAGGCCACGTCAACTACCTCGGCGTCCTCGAGGCGATTACGCCGGACGGCGTCACCTCCTTCCTGGTTCGCGTCGAAAGTGAGCATGAAGCCTCGGTCGTCGCCGCTCACGGCCCTATGGCTGCATCGGTGTTCGGCGTGCGTCGGCCGGTGCCCCCGAATGCTACGGTCAGTTCGCCGGTGGCCCCGGCGCTCGCCTCGTACAGCGCAAGCGGCCACGCCGTTGGCACGGCGATGCCGGTGGAGCACTTCGCGGCGGTTGAGACGGAGATCGAAGCCGGCCTTTCGATCCCGCTGGTCGATCATGGCGGCCGGATCCTGGGCTGGCTTCACATGCTGGATCAGAGCGGCGAGCAGATCCTCGAGCCCACCTTCGTGAGCCTCGCCCATCTCGTTGCCAGCCAGATCGCAGTTGCCATGGAGAACAGCGCCCTGCTGGCCCGGGTCCGGCATCAGCTCGTGGAAGTCCAGCGCGTCCAGCAGCAACTTATCCAGGCCTCCAAGCTCGGGGCGATCGGTGAGTTGGCCGCGGCCGTGGCCCATGAGGTCAACAATCCGCTGACAGGGATCCTCGGCTTTGCCGAACTGCTCATGGCAGATCTACCGGAATCGGACCCGCGCCACGAAGAGGCGGCCGTGATCCGAGACGAAGCCGTTCGGGCGCGAACTATCGTCCGCTCGTTGTTGGAATTCGCCCGGCTCCGTCCTCCGCAGCGGACGATCTCGGACCTCAATGAACTCGCCCGAACTACGCTTGAGCTGGTTCGCTATCGCGCCTCCGAGGCCGATGTCCGCATCGTTGCCGAATACGGCGAGCTACCGCGTCTCGAGGTCGATCCGGACGCTTTCCGCCAGGTTCTGCTGAACCTGTTCAACAACGCCATCCAAGCCATGCCGCGCGGCGGGGATCTCCGGCTGACTACTCTGGCTGAGAAGGATCGGGTTGGAGTCATCGTGGCGGACGCCGGCGTTGGGATGAACGAGGAGACACGCGATCGCATCTTCACGCCGTTCTTTTCGACTCGGTCCGGCGGAGACGGAAGGAGTGGCCTGGGCCTCTCCGTGAGCCGCCAGATCGTCGAGAGCCACGGCGGTACGATCGAAGTGGAGAGCGAGCCGGGCGTGGGTTCGACTTTCACGATCTGGCTGGCGAGTACTTGCGGCGCATTTGAGGGCGATGTGCTTGTGCCGGGGCTCGAATCGACCGACAACCACAATGTGAGCCGTCCAGGGGCGGAGGCCGGCCCAATCACCACCAGCCGGGAGTCTGCCGCATGACCTGGGATCTTCGCCCGTCGCGAACTGGCAACCCGCGTCCGCGCGTCCTCTGCGTCGACGATGAGTCCGTGATTCTCCAGATCCTGCGCCGTCTCCTCGAAGTCCAGGGCTTTGAGCCGTCCACCTGCGACAACCCTTTGATTGCCCTTTCGGAGTTCACCGAGGGCGCCTTCGATGTCGTCATTACCGACATCCACATGCCGGGCCTGGACGGCTTGGCCCTGATGCGGAAGCTGCGTGACATCCAGCCGGAGTTGCCGGTGGTCGTCGTGACCGGCCACGGCACTGTGGACACGGCGATCCAGGCACTGCGCGAAGGCGCCACCGGAATGCTCGTGAAGCCCTTCACAGGAGGGGAGCTCCTGGCCGAAGTTCGCCGGGCCCTTTCTTCTGCCCAGATGCGGTACGAGGCGCTGCAGTATCGATACCTCAGCCCGGTGTTGGACTCAATCGCGCTGACGCTCTCGACGGCGATCGAGGCTCGAAACCTGGAGACCGGCGAGCACTGCCGGCAACTCGGACTTCTGTCCGAGCGAATGGCGGCGGTCCTGGGTTTGGACGAGCGGAAGCAGATGACGATCCGTATCGGTGGTTATCTGCACGATATCGGTAAGATCGGCATCGCCGACGCAGTCCTCCTGAAGCCCGGCAAGCTCACCGACTCGGAGATGGCCGAGATGCGCCGACACAGTGAGATCGGGGCGGCGATCCTGGAAGTCCACGACGCCATGTCGGAAATCTCGCAGATCGTTCGCCACCACCACGAACGCTGGGACGGCCGCGGCTATCCGGACGCCATGGTCGGCAGCGCGATCCCGCTTGGCGGCCGAATTATCGCGGTGGCCGACGCCTTCAGCGCGATGACCAGCGATCGCATCTACCGGGCAGCGCTGCCGATGGATCGGGCCTGGGCCGAGCTTCGTGCCCACGCCGGCACGCAGTTCGATCCGGAGATCCTGGAGGTCTTCGAGCAGGTTGTGGACGAGGAAGGCAATCTGCGACCGCTGGACCCCGCTTTGGAGCGGAGCCTCAGCCACGTGGCCGCCGGCCCGTCATCGGGAGCGAATGAGCTGCACGCCAGACTGGCGATGCTCCCGAACCTGCAGCCGATGGCGGTCAACGTCAAGGTCGCAAAGGAAGATTGCCCCGTCGCTCCCAAAGGCGAGGAGTGCGCAGTCGTTGATTCCGGCGAAGGGTGCGAGCTAGTGGTTCCGGCGGACGGGAGCGCGGAACCACCTGGGACGCGTCAGGTCGCCTGAGGTTCGGCTGGCTGCGGCGGGTTGAGTGCGGCGGGTTGAGTGCGGCGGTTAGCGTGGCCCGGTTAGCGCGGCCCGACTAGCGCGGCCCGACTAGCGCGGCCCGAAGCCCTTGCTGCGGCTCACGACGTATAGGCCGAGCAGCACGATCAGCAGCGGCCCAATGAGCCTGTCCGCGGGGAATTGCAGGAGTGAGGCCACGACCTCGCCGCCGCCCCACAGCACCAGCAGCAGCCCGATGCCGAGCGCCCAGCCCAGCCGCCTGCCGGCCTTCGACCGAATGAGGGCAATCACCGTCACGCCGATGCCCAGGAATAGCGTTCCCCAGCCCGGTCCGTCGATGCGGCCCATGCTGCTGAGCATGTTCGACAGCGCGATCGCCACGACGAAGATGCCGGCGTAGAGCGACAGGTTGCTGCGATCGCGAATGCCTATCGCAACGAGGGCGACCCCGACGGCGACGAAGAACGCCGATGCCCCGATTCGTGCGTCGGGAAACAACTGGCCCGCGCCGAGCAGAACGCCCAGGCAGATCAGGAAGATGCCGGCCACTGCGACTCGTGACCGCCGCGCCGGCAGCCCGCTGTCGAAATCCCAGCCGTTGACCCGGATGACCTTGGGTGGATCCTGATTGCTCATGAGCGGAGATTAGCAGCCGAAGGGGCAGAGTGGGGAGAGACCCGCCGATTGCGGCCTATTCGAGCGTTGCCTCGACGCTGAGCTCGACGTTGCCGGCGATGGCGCGGGAGATGGGGCAGCCGCTCTTGGCGCCGGCGGCGATCTCGGCGAACCTGGCCTGGTCCAGACCGGGCACGCGGCCTCGCACGGTCAGCTTGCTGGAAACGACGGTCCACTTGCCGTCGACGCGATCGAAGG
>DASVKT010000022.1:0-14313 GCA_036385235.1 Candidatus Limnocylindrales bacterium
ACGAGGCATGAGCGCCCCACGGCTCCACAACGACCGCGTCGACGATCAGGCCGGGGATGATGGTGCGGTTCGGGTCGGCGCGGATGACCGTCTCGTCGACCAGTTCCTCCACAACGACAATGAGGCGTTCCGCGGCGAACGCTGCCTCCTTCTGACAGCCGAGCAGGCCCCACCCCTGGGTGTTGCCGTCTGCATCCGCGCGCTGGGCGTGGACGACAGTCACGTCCGGCTTGAGCGGCGGCACGGCGTAGACCGTCTCATCGCCGAAGGGCGACTTGATCGGTCGGATCAGCGGATTGACCTTGGGCAGGTCCGACTCGAAATAGGAGCGCAACGGGAAAAAGGGCAGGTTGGACGCCCCGGCCGTGTACCGGCCGACCATGCCGAAGTGGCTGTATTCCTCGAGTTCCAGCGGCGCCGGATCAGCATCGCCTGCGGGCGCTCTGCCCGCCGGCGCCTCCACTCGCCGCCGGCGCCTCCACGCGTCGCCGGATCGCGTACAACCCGCCGACGCCCGGATTGCCGAGCCAGCTGAATATGAGCTTGCGAGCCGTGCCCGCCGCGACCATCTGGTCGTAGATGAGATCCGGCGTCAGGCGAGCGAGGGTGAGGTCGCGCTTGCGCTGCCGGATGATCTCGTGCCCGGCCGCGAAGGATATGAGGTGCGTGAAGCCTTCGATGGCCACAACGTCACCGTCATGGACGTTCGCGGCGACGGCGTCGCCATCGACATGACCCTACTCATCGTGGCTCACCTGTGGCTTATGCGATCGCTGAATCCGGAACGCCGCCACTCCGGGCACCATCCTGCCATATGCCAACCCGGGTAGCACGGTGCAGGATCGAACCTATCCCAACCATCCAGAATCGGCCCGATGGAGCCCCGGACGACCGGAATGCTGGCCAATTGTCGCTCTGGGTCGGCATCTGGGTCGGCATCTGTCAGGGTCACGAGCCCGGAATCGGCAGATGAACCGGCCGCGCGTTGCCCCCATTGGCATTTGGCATGATCGCCGCTCCAATCCAGCTCGGCGCCGTGTACCCCGTTGCGGGATCGCCGAAGCGGCCCCGCCGCAGGTTGCGGACTACTTCGCCGCGACCTCGGCCACGGCCTCGCCAAAGATCCTGATGCCGGTTGCGGCTTCTTCGGCCGTGAGGACGAGCGGCGGCGCCAATCGCAATACCGACATGCCAGCCTCGAGGACCAGCACTCCGCGCTGGAAGCTGGCCCACTCGACGGCCGCCGCGTATTCGTGCGTGTCGAACTCCACGCCGATCATCAGACCTACACCACGCACGTCCTTGATGACGCCGGGGAACTGCTGCTGGATCTCGCGCAGACCGGTCATCAGCTGATCACCGCGAGCCGTGGCGTTGGCCATCAGGCCGCCTTCGAGCAGCTTGATCGTCTCGAGCGCCGCGGCGCAGGCGAGCGGATTGCCGCCGTACGTCGTGCCGTGGGCGCCGGGGCCCCACTGGTTCATGAGCGACTCGCGGGCGATGAACGCCGAAAGCGGCATGCCGCTGGCGATGCCCTTGGCCGTAGCAATGATGTCCGGCTCGACGCCCCAGTTCTCGATGGACCACATCTTGCCCGTGCGTCCGGCGCCGGCCTGGACTTCGTCCGAGATGAGCAGGATGCCGTGCTCGTCACAGATCTTGCGCAGGCCCTGGATGAAGCCGTCCTCGGGGACGAGATAGCCGCCCTCGCCCTGGATCGGCTCGACGACGATCGCCGCCACTTCATTGGCCGGCACGAGGTGCTTGAACAGAACCTCATCGAACCACTTCAGATCCTCGACGTGGCCGAACGGGGCATGGAAGATGCCCGGCAGCATGGGCCCGAAGCCGGCGTGGTACTTGGCCTTGGACGCTGTCAGCGACAAGGAACCGTAGGTGCGGCCGTGGAACGCGCCCAGGAAGGCGACCAGGTTCTGGCGCTTGGTCGTGAAACGGGCCAGCTTGATCGCGCCTTCAACAGCCTCGGTACCGGAGTTGCCCAGGAAGACCCGGCACTTCTCCTTCATCGGCGCAATGCGGGCCAGCTCGGCGCAGATCTCGGCGTACAGCGGGATATAGAAGTCCGCGCTGTAGTGGATCAGCTTGCCGGCCTGGTCCTGGATGGCCTTGACCACGTCCGGATGGCAGTGGCCGGTGGAGGTGACTGCGATGCCGGCGTTGAAGTCCAGGAAGAGGTTGCCGTCGATGTCCTCGATCGTGCAGCCCTTGCCGCGGATCGGGACCAGCGGGTATACCCGCGGCACGCTCGGCGAAGTCCACTGGCGATCGAATTCAATGTGTGCGCGTGCCTTCGGGCCGGGCAGCTCGGTGACGATGTGCGGAACGGCAGTCTGAGCGAGCTTGCCGGGAGCCAGAGTCACGATGCACCTCGACGGGTTACGCGCGGGCCGCGGATCGCACGCAGCTGCCGCAGGAGCGGATAGCCTTTATGCAGACTGGATAGTGAGAGAAGTATAGCGGAGCGGCGGCTCGGCGCCGATCCCGCGTCGGCTCAAACCGGTGCCCGGGAACCCCACCCTGGCGCAAGGTTCGTTACGGTAGGCGCAACTCGGGAGCCCCAGAACGACCGGCCTCATGCGTGGGCGCGATCAGGGGATTGACGGCGTTCGACCCGCGCCGGACCGCATTTGACGAGTGACTTGGTCATCGTTTAGGATCCCCGGCATGAACACGCAGATGCGCATGGGCCGAATGGAGTGTCGCCGGCGAGTACCGGTCGGCCATTCGCGCGCGCTGCGACTCTCGACGCGCCGCTAAGGCTACTGACCGGACTCGCAGGCTTCGGCCACCGGTCGCCCCGCGTCGACCCGCCCCAGCTCTTGCGGCCTCTCCCGAGGTCCCTTGGCACCGCTCCCCTATCTCGACGTGTGGGCTACGCGTCCCTTTCGATTTGCCCCACCTCGAGGTCCGACATGTCCGCGCAGCCGCCCACTGCATCTACCAGCGACCACGCCGCCATACCCGAGCGCTCCGCCGCCGAACTGAACAAGGAGTCGAGTAACTACCTGCGCGGCGATCTGGCCGAGCAATTCGCGGCCGAAGGTACGCGTCTGACCGACGCCGGCGACGCGCTTCTCAAGTTCCACGGCAGCTACGGGCAGGACCAGCGTGACGAGCGGCGAGCCCGGCGCGCGGCCGGCGAAGAGTTCGCTTACTCCTTCATGCTCCGGCTTCGACTGCCGGGCGGCGACATCCACCCGGACCTTTATCTGGCGCTTGACCGACTGGCCGGCGAGATGGGCAACGGGACGTTGCGCTTCACGACGCGCCAGAGCGTGCAGCTCCACGGGATCCTGAAGGGCGACCTTCGGACGGCGCTCAAGACCATCAACGCCAACCTGGCCACGACGCTGGCAGCCTGCGGCGACGTCAATCGAAACGTCATGGCCTCCCCGGCGCCGGTGTCCGACGCGGCCTACGAGATAGCCCGAGAGACGGCGCGCCGGATCAGCGCCCATCTGCTGCCACGAACGTCGGCCTACGCCGAGCTATGGCTCGACGACGTGGAAGTGGCGCGGATCGCGCCCGGTGTGGCGCCGCGGGACGGAGCCGCGCATTTCCCGGCTCACACTGGGCTGGCCGACGATCCAACAACGGTTGCGGTAAAGCCACTCCCCGGTGACGAGCCGCTGTACGGGAAAACCTACCTGCCACGCAAGTTCAAGGTTGCGGTGGCCGTGGCCGGCGACAACAGCGTGGACCTTTTCACTCAGGATCTGGGCTACGTGCCGATCCTGGAACCCGTGGGCGATGGGGCGGCCGGCGAGCAGCTCATCGGCTTCAACGTCTATGTGGGCGGCGGCCTCGGACGGACCCACAACAAGCCCGCGACATACCCACGGTTGGCGGACCTGCTCGGCTTCATCCGGCCCGACGACGTGCTGGCCTTGGCCGAAGGCGTGATGTCGGTCCTGCGCGACAACGGCGACCGGGCCAACCGGCGCCACGCCCGCCTGAAGTACCTGATCGCCGAGCGCGGCATCGGCTGGTTCCGCGGTGAAGTCGAAGCGGCCGCGTCGATCTCCATCGGGCCCGGCCGCAACATCGACTGGCACGGTTTCGACGACATGCTCGGCTGGCACCTCCAGGCCGACGGCCGCTGGTTCCTGGGCCTGCGGGTCCAGAACGGTCGGGTCGCCGACCCGGACGATGGCCCCTCGCTCCGCACGGCCCTGCGCGAGTTGGTGACGGAGCATCGACTGAGCCTTCGCCTCACGCCGAACCAGAACACCTACCTGCTCGACATCCCGGGCGACCTCCGACCTACGGTGGAAGCCACTCTCACCGCTCACGGCGTCACCGACATCGACGGCGGCCGCGGCCTGCGCCGCCTCTCGATGGCCTGCCCGGCGCTCCCTACATGCGGTCTCGCCGTCACCGAAGCGGAGCGCGTGCTGCCCGAAGTGCTCGACCAACTCCAGATCGTGTTCGACGAAGCCGGGCTCCCGGATGCCACCACGGTCGTCCGCATGACCGGCTGCCCCAACGGCTGTGCCCGCCCCTACGTGGCGGAGATCGGCCTCGTGGGGGATGCGGTGGATCGGTACCAGGTCTGGCTGGGCGGCGACGGCGTTGGAACGCGGCTCGCCCGAACAGTCGCGGAACGAGTCCACAAGAACGATCTGCCGGCCCTGCTGCGGCCGGTGGTCCAGCGGTACGCCGCGGAACGGCTGCCGGCTGAAACATTCGGCTCATTCGTGAACAGGGCGTCGATCGAGCGGCTCGATGTGGGCCAGTTCGAGACGCCGACCAAAGGAGATACCTCCAGATGAACGCACTAGAATCGGCGGTCCGTCACAGGCACGCCGCAATCATTCCGGCCCTTCTGGCAGCGGTGCTCGTCGTCGGTTGCTCGACGGCAGCTGCAACTCCGTCGGGCAAATCCAGCGTGGCCGGGTCCACGTCAGGTGCCTCGTCAGGTGCCTCGACGGCGGCGACGCCCGATCCCGTGGCACTCCGGCTCGGCTACCTGCCGAATCTGACGCACGCCCCGGCCATCATCGGCCTGGAGGGTGGCTACTTTGCCTCTGCGCTCGGAGCAGGCTCGTCCGTCAAATCGACCACTTTCAACGCCGGCCCGGACGCCGTCACGGCCCTCCTGTCGGGCGCGTTGGACGCTGCGTTCATAGGCCCGAACCCCGCCATCAACGCCTTCTCGAAGTCCAACGGCAGCGTCAAGATCATCGCGGGAGTGGCGTCCGGCGGCGCTTCGCTCGTGGTGAAGTCCTCGATCAAGACTGCCGCCGATCTCAAAGGCACCAAGCTGGCCGACCCGCAGCTGGGCGGCACGCAGGACGTCGCCCTCAGAACGTGGCTCGCCAAGCAGGGCTACGCGACTGATATCAACGGTGGCGGAGCGGTCCACGTTCTGCCGCAGGCAAATTCCCAAACACTCGAAACCTTCAAAGCCGGCCAGATCGATGGCGCCTGGGTTCCGGAACCTTGGGCAACTCAGCTGGTCCAGGCCGGCGGAAAGGTCCTCGTCGACGAGCGGTCGCTCTGGCCCAACGGCCAGTTTGCGACCACCGTTCTCATAGTCCGAACCGACTTCCTGGCGGCTCATCCGGTGGCCGTAAGCGGCTTGTTGAGCGGCCTGGTGGATGCCGAAGACCTGATCGCATCTGATCCGACAAAGGCACAACAGCTGACCAACCAGGGCCTCACGAAGGTTGCCGGCAAGCCGATCCCCGACGCCGTCCTGACAGGCGCCTGGCCCAATCTGACGTTCACGGTCGACCCGTTGCTGGCGTCGCTGCAGACCTCGGAAGACCACGCCGTGGCCCTTGGGTTCGTGAAGGCGACCGATCTCAAGGCCATAGCGGATCTGGGACCGCTCAACGAGATCCTGCGATCCAAGAACCGTACCCCGATCGCAGCGCCATGAACGTGGCGCTGCCCGGAGTTCTCGCGAGAACCGCTCCGGCGGCGGAGGTGGCTGGTGCCGCCTCCGCCGCCGGCCCCGCCGCTTTGCCGGCAGGCCCCGCAATCGAGCTGACTAACGTCAGCAAGGCCTTCGGGCGCGGCGCCGACCGCCTGGTCGCCGTGGACGGACTGACGCTCAGCGTGGCCGATCACGACTTCGTGTGCCTGGTCGGGGCATCCGGCTGCGGCAAGACGACGCTGCTCAACATGGTGGCGGGCCTGGACCAGCCTTCCTCCGGGGCCGTCCGAGCCGACTCGCAACCAGCCTTGATCTTCCAGGAAGCCGGCCTGTTCCCGTGGCTGACGGCCCGCGGGAACGTAGAGCTGGCACTCCAATTGCGTGGCGTGCCGCGCCGCCTGCGACGTCCACAGGCCGAGGAGCTGCTCGCCCGCGTGCACCTGGCGGGCTTTGGCGAGCGGCGGCCACACGAGCTGTCGGGCGGCATGCGCCAACGCGTGGCTCTGGCCAGAGCTCTGGCCCAGAACGCCCGGATCCTGTTGATGGATGAGCCGTTTGGCGCGCTCGACGCCATGACGCGCGACCTGCTCCACGATGAGTTGGAGCGGCTCTGGATGGAGTTGGGGCTGACCATCTTGTTCGTCACCCACAACGTTCGCGAGGCAGTCAGGCTCGGCGAACGAGTCGTGCTCATGTCGAGCCGGCCGGGCCGGGCCGTGGCCGAATTCGCGGTGCCTTTCCAGCGGCCACGCCGGATCGAGGCGTCCGATGTGTCCCTGCTCTCGTCCTCGATCCGCGACCGGCTCGGCGAGGAGGTCAGACGCCATGCGCGCTGATCGCGGCGATGTCTTCCTCGGCGAGCCGTTCGATCTGACGCCGCGGGCGCCTACACCCGAGTTGCTCGCGGCGGAAGTCGCCGGCCTCGACAACCTGGAGCTGGCTGCGCCGCGGCACATCGCTCTGGCCCGACGGCTCATGGCCACCGTCGCGCCGCGAGTCACCGCGATCGCGCTGGCATTCCTGGTTTGGGAGCTGGTGGTCCTCTCGGGCTGGAGGCCGAGTTACGTTCTCCCAGATCCCATCACCGTGCTCCAGGCGCTCTGGCAGATGCTCAGCAGCACAGACCTCCTGCTCGCTGTCGGCGTGACTCTGAGGCGCGCAGCAGTTGGCTATCTGGCAGCCGTCGCCATCGGGTCCTCGGTGGCGATCCTGATCTCTCGCTTCCGGCCGCTCCGGACGGCGGTGGGCTCGCTTATCACCGGGCTGCAGGCCATGCCATCGATCGCCTGGTTCCCTCTCGCCATCCTGCTCTTCGGCCTGGATGAGTCGGCAATTCTGTTCGTGGTCGTGCTCGGCGCCGCTCCGGCCATTGCCAACGGCCTGCTGTCCGGGATCGACCAGATACCACCCATCCTCCTTCGTGCCGGCCACGTGCTGGGAGCCCGGGGAATGGCGCGATACCGCTACATCATCTTGCCGGCGGCGCTGCCCGGCTTTGCGGCAGGCCTCAAGCAGGGTTGGGCCTTCGCCTGGCGCAGCCTCATGGCCGGCGAGCTGCTGGTGATCGTTGCCGGCGAACCATCCATCGGCGTCCGTCTCCAGTTCGCCCGGGACCTCTCGGATGCGCCGAGCATGCTCGCGGTGATGATCGTGATCCTCTTCATCGGCGCGATCGTCGACGGCTTGCTCTTCGGCACTCTCGAACGATCCATCCGCACTCGCTGGGGGTTGAACCATGCCTGAGAACATTGGCCGGACATTGATCGCGGCCACTGCCAACCCGCTGGGGCTGCCGCCCGACGCGGAAGCCTTCGACGCATCCGGAGTTCTGGCGCTGGCCCTGGAGCGGGTCGGTCGCGATCGGCTGGTCCTGGTTTCCTCTTTCGGCGTCGAGGACATGGTCCTGCTCGACCTGCTGATCAGGTTGGAACCACGGCCGCGAGTGGCGACGCTCGATACCGGCCGCCTGCCCGAAGAAACGTATGCGGTCATGGAGGCGGCGCGCAATCGGTACGGGATCGAGCTGGAGGTGTACGCGCCGGACGCGACGGCCGTCGAGGAGCTTGTCCGGCGTGACGGGCCAAACCTCATGTACCGCTCTCTCGAAACCCGGCTGTCATGCTGCGAGATCCGCAAGGTCCTGCCGTTGAGAAGGGCGCTGTCTACCGCCGACGGCTGGATCACCGGCGTTCGCCGCGACCAGACGCCCAGCCGGAAAGGCGTGCCGAAGCTGGGCGTCGACCTGGAGCATGGGCTCATCTGGAAGGCAGCCCCGCTCGCCGACTGGACCTCGGACGCCGTCTGGGACTACGTCCGGCGGGAAGAGGTGCCCTACAACGCTCTCCACGATGCCGGCTACCCGTCGATCGGCTGCGCTCCATGCACCCGCGCGGTGGCGCCGGACGGAGACCCTCGATCCGGCCGCTGGTGGTGGGAACAGGGCGGCAGCCGCGAATGCGGCCTGCATGTTCCGAGAGGCGGGCAGAAATGAGCACCCCACCCGCCTTCGGTTTCCCGATCATGGTTGAAGTCCGCGGGAGGCGCTGCTTCGTCGCGGCCGGCGGGCACGAAGGGGCACTCAAGGCCGCGCGTCTGGCGGACCTCGGCGCTCGGGTCCTGGTGTGGGCTGCAGACGAGCGGGCACTCGCGAGCCTCGGCGATCGGGCCGGCCAGGCCGATCGGGCCGGCCGAAACGGCCTCGAGACGGCGGTTGGGCCGTTTGACCCGGCCCTCCTGGAAGGCTCGCGCCTGGCGATCGTCGATACGGGAGATCGCCGCCTGAATGCCGCAATTGCGCAACTGGCGCGGGAGCGCCACATCCCGGTCAGCACGGTCGATGACATCGCGCTTTCCGATTGGAGCGCGCCGGCGATCCTGCGTCGAGGCCACCTCACTGTCTCCGTGTCGACCGGCGGCGAGGCTCCGGCTCTCGGCGTGAGGCTCCGCGATCTCATCGGCGAGACCGTGGGTCCGGAGTACGGCGACCTGCTCGAGTTGCTGGCCGAGATCCGACCCGCAATAATCGGCAGCGGCCGACCCTTCGCAGAGCGGCGCGGGTTCTGGTACGAACTGGTGGATGGGCCGGTCCGAGAGGTTGTTCGCGCGGGGAACACGGCGGTCGCCCGCGAGGTGCTGGCCGATCGCGTCCAGGCCTGGCTCCGCGGAGAGCCGGCCGAGCCGGCCGAGCGGGCCGAGCGGGCCGAGCGCGGCGAGCGGGCCGAGCGCGGCGAGCCAGCCGAGCGGGCCGACACGCCAACCACTCAAGGTCTCGTTTCACTCGTGGGCGCCGGCCCCGGCGACCCGGACCTGCTGACGCTCAAGGCCGCACGCCGGCTGGCCGAGGCAGATGCGGTCGTCTATGACCGGTTGATCGACCGGCGCGTGCTGGCCCTGGCCCGTCCCGACGCCACCCTGCACGACGCGGGCAAGCACGGCTTTGGCGAGTCGGTCCAGCAGGCAGAGACCACGCAACTGCTGGTCCGGCTCGGACGTGCCGGGCAACGGGTCGTGCGACTGAAGGGCGGCGATCCCTTCGTATTCGGCCGCGGCGGCGAAGAGGCAAGTGCACTGGCCGAGGCCGGAGTTCCGTTCGAGGTGGTTCCAGGAATCACGTCCGGAATTGCCGGGCCGGCCTATGCGGGCATCCCGGTGACGGACCGGAGGTACTCGCGGAGCGTTGCATTCGTGACCGGACATGAACCGGACGCGGACGAGACGGCCGACGCTGACGAGACGGCCGACGCTGAACCCGGCAAACCGGGCGGGCCCGGTCCTGATTGGTCTGCCCTGGCCACGATCGACACGCTTGTTGTCTTCATGGGCGGCCGAGCTGCAGACGTCGTCGCTCTCCGGCTCTTGAAGGCCGGGCGGGCCGAATCGACGCCGGTAGCCGCGATCCGCGCCGCAACCACTGAGCGGCAGGAGACCACGCTGCTGGACCTGGCGCAACTGGCGCATCGAGGCGCAGGCACGGCCGACGACCGTCCCGTTCTGCTGGTCATCGGAGATGTCGTGAAGCTGGCTCCCAGCCTCGCCTGGTTCGAGACGGGGCATGCCGCGGACTCCCCTATCGAGCCGAAACGACAAGTCGCAAAGGAACCCGCCAAATTGGAGAGTCGACCATGACGTTGCTCGGCAGCGCCGCCGATACCACCCAGGCCCCCGGCGGCCGACCCATGGACCAGCTCGACGTCCTCGAGTCGGAGGCAATCCACATCTTCCGCGAAGCCGCCTCCGAGCTGGAGCGATGCGTTCTCCTGTTCTCGGGCGGCAAGGACTCGATCGTGCTCCTGGCACTCGCCAGGAAGGCGTTCTGGCCAGGACGGCTCCCCTTCCCGGTCATGCACGTCGATACCGGCCACAACTTTCCAGAAGTCCTCGACTTCCGGGACCGGCGAGTCGCGGAGCTCGGCGAGAGGCTGATCGTCGCCTCGGTGCAGGACTCCATCGACGCCGGCCGAGTCAAAGAAGAACCCGGGCCGGATCCGTCGCGCAACAGACTGCAGACCGTGACGCTTCTCGATGCCATCGAAGAAGGCGGCTTCACCGGCGTCTTCGGCGGCGGACGGCGCGACGAGGAGAAAGCCCGAGCCAAAGAGCGGATCTTCTCCGTCCGGGATTCGCTGGGGCAGTGGGATCCGCGGGCTCAGCGGCCCGAGTTGTGGAGCCTGTACAACACCCACGTTCTCGCCGGCGAGCACTTGCGCGTCTTCCCGATCAGCAACTGGACCGAGCTGGACGTCTGGGAGTACATCGACCGCGAGGGGCTCGAAATCCCGAGCATCTACTACGCCCATCGGCGTGAGGTTGTTCGGCGCCGCGGGATGTGGCTGGCGGTCAGCGAGTTCGTCCGGCCGCGCGGACGCGAGACGGCCGAGCTCCGCATGGTCAGATACCGCACGGTTGGCGACATGAGCTGCACCGGTGCGGTCGAGTCCAACGCGGCGACCACGGCCGAAGTGATCGCCGAGGTTGCGACGGCTCGCGTCACCGAACGCGGGGCAACTCGGGCGGACGACGGCTTCAGCGAGACCGCGATGGAAGACCGCAAGCGACAGGGGTATTTCTAGTGGAAACCGACATCCAGCCTATCGACGATGGAACAGCCGGGATCGAAGCAGCGGTTCACGCCCGGGCCGCCCAAACGAACGGCCTGTTGAGGTTCTCAACGGCCGGTTCGGTCGACGACGGCAAGAGCACACTCATCGGCCGCCTCCTCCACGACGCCAAGGCGATCTTCGACGACCAGCTCGCGGCGATCGAGACAGCCAGCAAGCGACGCGGCGAGAATATGAACCTCGCTCTACTCACCGACGGTCTCCGGGCCGAGCGGGAGCAGGGAATCACCATCGATGTCGCCTACCGGTACTTCGCGACGCCGCGCCGTACGTTCGTGATCGCCGACACGCCAGGCCACTCCCAATACACCCGCAACATGGTCACCGGTGGCTCTACGGCGGACCTGTCCATCGTGCTGGTCGATGTCCGGCACGGCGTCGTCGAACAGACGCGACGGCACGCCGCCATCGCCGAGCTGCTGCGGGTTCCGCATGTCGTCGTGGCCATCAACAAGATGGATCTGGTCGATTTCCAGGAATCGGCTTTCGAGAAGGTCCGGTCCGATTTCGCCCGCCTGGCCGAGGGCCTCGGACTTCCGGAGGTCACGTACATCCCGATATCGGCGCTGGCGGGCGACAACGTCGTCGACCGCTCTAGCCGGATGCCCTGGTATCACGGGCCTGCGCTCCTCGATCACCTGGAGACGGTGCAAGTGGCCGTCGCGCCGGCCGGCGCCTCCTTCCGCCTCCCAGTCCAGTGGGTAATTCGGACCGGTTCGGCCGATCCGGACTACCGGGCATACGCGGGCCGGATCGAGGCGGGCCAGTTGCATCCGGGAGACGAGGTAATGATTCTGCCGGCCGGGCGGCGAACCCGGATCCGGTCGATCGACACAGCCGACGGGCCGCTCGAACGCGCGGTCGCCCCGATGAGTGTGGCCGTCCGCCTAGCCGACAAGATCGACGTCGGGCGAGGCGACATGATCACCGGCATCGACGAATCGCCCGCAGTTGTAAGCGAGTTGCTCGCGTTGGCCTGCTGCCTGAGCGACGAACCGCTCCGACCCGGAACCCGCTATCTCCTGAAGGCCGCCGCGAGAACCGTGCCGGCGGTCATCACCGCAATCGAGCACCGGCTCGACATCGAAACGCTGGAACGGCTACCCAGCCCGCAATCGCTCGGCCCCAACGAGATCGGGCTGCTTCGCGTGCGACTCAGCTCACCCCTGGCGGTTGATGCCTATCGAGACGGCCGAGCCACTGGCAGCTTCATCCTCATCGATGAGACGAGCAACGCGACGGTCGCCGGCGGGATGATCGAACCCGAGACGGTCACCGCCGGCCGGGAGACGCCATGACGCTCACCGCAGGCCGGCGTCTCGCGCGGCGACCGGCCCAAGGCGGCCGGCCGGTGAGCCCGGCACACACCGACCAGGTTGCGAAGTCCACCATCTGGATTCTCGCTGCGCAGGCCGAAGCCTGCTCCGCGCAGGAGCGAAGCCAATTCGCTCAGGCCGTGACTGCGCTTGGGGAAGCCCACCGAGCGGACCGCGTGCTCCTGGCCACCTGCCATCGAGCGGAACTGCTCGGCATCGGCCCGGCAAGTAACGCGGAGGCTCTCGTCAGCATCCTGGCGCCGGGCGGTCTCGGGTCGCGGCTCAGACTCCTCACCGGCGGCCAGGCGATCCGGCACACGTTTCGTCTGGCCGCGGGCCTGGAGAGCGCGGCATTAGGCGAAGACCAGATCCTGCATCAGGTTCGCGAGTCGAGGGAATCCGCCCGCGGCCGGCAGACTGACCCGGTCCTGGCACGTCTGCTGGAGACGGCCATCGGCATAGGGCGGAGGACTCGGGCCGTCAGATCGGGAGGCGGCAGATCGGATGTCGGGCCGGCCTCGACAGCGCTGGACTGGCTGGAGGGTCAGGGGACGCTCCGGTCCGGGGGCCGTCTCCTGATCGTCGGTTCGGGAGCCATGGGCAAGCTGCTCGCATTCGAAGCTCGGCGACGGCGCATGCAGATAACCGTGGCCAGCCGGCAGGAGTCCCACGCCGCGGCTCTGGCCCGCATCGTGTCCGGCCGCGCGGTTGGTCTGGCCGAAGCCGCCGCCATCGCTCCTGCGCACGACGGAGTCGCCGTCGCCTTGCGCGGACCCTGGCCGGAGGGCAACGCCATCCCGGCGCCGGCGCCCACCGTCGACCTGTCGTCGCCGCCTGCCATCACGGCCCCAACACACACGCCCTATCTGGACATCGACGGCCTGCATCGTCTGTCTGCGGCGAGCCATCCAACCGCCGACCCGCTGGCCTATTCCATCTCCGCAAACCAGGCCGTGGAGCAGACAGCACTGGAATTCGAGCGATGGCTAAGCGGCCGCGCATCGGTCGCGACTCTTCGGAGCCTTCGCGATTCGGCCGAACGGCGGCGTAAGGCAGAAACTCAGCTGCTCCTCCGGCGTTTGCCCGACCTGCAGCCCCGGGAACGCGCGCTGGTCGAGGAGTTCAGCCAGAGGTTGGTCTCGGCTCTGCTTCACGAACCCACTTCTCGCCTACGCGACGACGCCGACGGCGAAACCGCGGCCGCCGCGCGCCGGCTCTTCGACCTGTGAGTTCCTCACGTCCACTCCGCCTCGGCACGCGGGGATCGGCCCTGGCGCAGATCCAGGCCAACCTCATCGCGGCCGCGCTGCGCCGAAACGGACATGAGGTAGACCTGGTCACGATCGTGACCGACGGCGACGTCCGGCCTCCGGACACAGCCTGGGGCGAAGGCGCGTTTGTCGGTGCAATCGAACTGGCTCTGGTGGAGCGGCGAGTGGATCTGGCCGTCCACTCGGCTAAGGACGTTCCGATCGCCCAGGCGCCGGGACTGATGATCGCGGCGTATCCAGACCGCGCGGACCCGCGTGACGCCCTCGTGCTGCCGGCCGGACGGACAGCGGCATCGCTCGATGATCTGCCGAGTGGCAGCGTCATCGGCACCGACAGCCCACGACGAACCGGCTTTCTGCTTGCGGCCCGACCGGACCTGCGAGTCATACCGATCCACGGAAACGTGGACACGCGGTTGGCTCGCCTCGACGCGGGCGAAGTGGACGCGCTGATCCTGGCCGTTGCCGGCCTTGCGCGGCTTGGGCGACCGGATCGAGTCACTTTGCCGCTGGACCCGGACGTCGTGCCACCGGCCCCGGGCCAGGGTGCGCTGACGATCCAGGTTCGGGCGGGCGATGAGGCCACTCGCGATGCCGTTGCCGCTCTGGACGACGCCGCGACCAGGCTGGCGGTGAGCGTCGAACGGGCACTCCTGGAAGCTACCGGAGGCGGCTGCCGCGCCCCGATCGGGGCGCTGGGCCGGGCG
>DASVKT010000023.1:0-8071 GCA_036385235.1 Candidatus Limnocylindrales bacterium
GTAGGCCGGGTCCGTCCCTTCGCGCACGATCAGCGCCCGAGCGGCCGGGGTCAGTTCCAGCGTGATCTCCTGGCCGGCGAGCCGGTGCGCGAGATCCGCCACGAGCAGCTCCACGATGGCCGCAAGGTTCGCGTCGTTGAGGGAGTGGAAGACGATCACCTCGTCCACCCGATTAAGGAATTCGGGCCGGAACTGGACGCGCAGTGCCTCGGTGATCTGGCGCTTCATGCCTTCGTAGGCTGCCGCGTCGCCGCCGTCCGCACGCTCGGTGAAGGCGGAGATGTACTGCGAGCCGACGTTGCTGGTCATGATCAGGACGGTGTTGCGGAAGTCGACCGTTCGGCCCTGGCCGTCGGTCAGCCGCCCATCGTCCAGCACGGCGAGCAGGATGTTGAACACGTCCGGGTGGGCCTTCTCGATCTCGTCGAGCAGCACGACCTGATACGGCCGCCGCCGAACGGCCTCGGTCAGCTGGCCGCCCTCTTCGTAGCCGACGTATCCGGGAGGCGCGCCGACCAGCCGCGACACGGAGAACTTCTCCATGTACTCGCTCATGTCCAGCCGGACCATGGCCGAGTCGTCGTCGAAGAGGAAATGGGCCAGCGCCCGCGCCAACTCGGTCTTGCCGACGCCGGTGGGGCCGAGGAACAGGAACGATCCGATCGGCCGCCGCGGATCCTTGAGCCCGGACCTCGCCCGCCGGACGGCGTCGGACACAGCCTGGATGGCTTCGTCTTGACCGACCACTCGCTCGTGCAGCCGCTCCTCCATGTGGACGAGCTTGGCCGATTCGCCCTCCATCAACCGCGTGACCGGAACGCCCGTCCAGGCGGCGACGATTTCCGCGATATCGTCCGCGGTGACTTCTTCCTTGAGCAGCCGGTTTGGGCCCGAAAGCGCGGCGATGCCGCCTTCCTGCTGCTTCTGCAGCGTCTGCAGCTCGGGCAGCTTGCCGTATTTGAGCTGGGCCGCCGTGCCGTAGTCCGTTTCACGCTCGGCCTGCTCGATTCGAACCTGGAGCGCCTCGATTTCGGCCTTGGTGGCCCGAACGGCGGCGATGGCCGACTTTTCGGAGGCCCAGCGGGTCTTCATCGCGCCGGCGGCTTCACCCGTTTCCGCCAGCTCGCGATCGAGGATCTCCAGGCGCGCTTTTGAGGCCTCGTCGGTCTCCTTGCGGAGCGCCTCGCGCTCGATTTCCAGCTGGATGCGCCGGCGTTCGAGTTCGTCGAGCTCAACCGGCATCGAGTCGATCTCCATCCGCATCCGGCTGGCCGCCTCATCCATGAGATCGATGGCCTTGTCCGGCAGGAAGCGGTCGCTGATGTAGCGGTTCGCCAGCGTGGCCGCCGCCACCAGCGCCGAGTCCGTGATCCGGACGCCGTGGTGGACTTCGTATTTCTCGCGCAGGCCGCGCAGGATCGAGATCGTCTCCTCGACCGTCGGCTCGTCCACCAGCACCGGCTGGAAGCGCCGCTCCAGGGCCGCGTCCTTCTCGATGTGCTTGCGGTATTCGTCCAGCGTCGTGGCGCCGATAGTGTGCAGCTCGCCGCGGGCCAGCATCGGCTTGAGCAGGTTGGAGGCGTCCATCGCGCCTTCGGCCGCGCCGGCACCTACCACCGTGTGCAGTTCGTCGATGAAGAGGATGATCCGGCCCTCGGCGTCCTTGATCTCCTTCAGGACGGCCTTGAGACGCTCCTCGAATTCGCCGCGGAACTTGGCGCCGGCAATCAGCGCGCCCAGATCCAGCGAGATGACCTTCTTGTCCTTGAGCGTCTCTGGGACGTCGCCGCGCACGATGCGCTGGGCCAAGCCTTCGACGACGGCCGTCTTGCCCACGCCCGGCTCGCCGATGAGCACCGGGTTGTTCTTGGTGCGGCGGCTCAGGACCTGGATGACACGGCGGATCTCCTCGTCCCGCCCGATGACTGGGTCCAGCTTGCCCGCCCGCGCTTCGGCCGTGAGGTCGCGGCCGTACTTCTCCAGGGCCGCGTAAGTCGACTCGGGGGTGGGGCTGGTCACGCGCTGGCCGCCGCGGACGCTCGTCAGCGCGCCCAGGATCGCCTCGCGATTGGCACCGTTGCGATCCAGGATCTGCTGCGCTTCGCCGCCGCCCTCGGCGATCGCCAGGAGCAGATGCTCCGTGGAGACGTATTCGTCCTTGAGCCGCTTGGCCTCGTTGGAGGCGTGCTCGATGGCGTGCTTGACCCGCGGATCCGCGCTGAGTGAACCGCCCTGGATGCGGGCCCGCTTGCCGAGAGCGGCCGCCAGCTCGCCGCGGAAGGCGGGCATGTCCACGCCGAGGCGCCGCAGCGTCTCCGCCGGGATGCCGTCCTCCGGCTCAACGAGCGCGGCCAGGAGATGCTCCGAATCCAGAACCGGACTCTGGAGTTCCTCCGCCAGGCGCTGGGCGTTGACGATGGACTCTTGGGCCTTCTGGGTAAATCGATCGAGGTTCATGGGTTTCTCTCAAGGGGCGGTGGCCACCGAGACCCGAATGGTCCTGGAAGCATCGCCGAGTCTAGCTTGCGGCCCGGCCGAGTCTGGAGAAATCGAGTCGGACATTGTTCGGATTAGCCGGGTCGACGATCACCGCGATATGCGCTCCGGGCACGATCATCGGGGCGTAGATGCGAGGAATGATGGAGGTGATCACAACCGGGTAGGGGATGCCCAAGCCGTCGGCAGGTGTCACCTGGAGACCCAGTCGGTAGCGCGGTGCGTACGCTCCAACGCCCGGGGCGCTCATCGTGAAGCCGGTGTCGGCGATGGTTTCTATCACTGCGCTGGCCGGCAGGCCGTTCACGATCGGGGCCGCGCCGTATCCCAGCCTGTGCATTAAGAAGCGCACGGCCAGCAAGGCCAAGACGAAGGTGACTGCGATCGTTCCGAAGATGAAGACGAGGAGGCTGATCACGAACGGCTGCACCTGGTCCGGCTTTGACGGGTCGTAGCAGCCGGCTACGATCACGGCCAGCGCGCCGAGCAGCAGCCACCTTGCCTGCCTATTCATCGCCCCGTCTCCTCTAGAGCTTGTTTCGCGGATTCGGTTGAACTATCTGGCGGAGGAACTCCTCCGCTGCCTGCTGCTGACGGCCTTCCAGCTTGCCAGGCATCAGGACTTTGATCCTCGCGTACAGGTCACCGGAGCCCTCGCCCTTGAGGCGGGGCATTCCCTGACCGGTGAGCCGGAAGGTTTGGTTTTGCTGCGTGCCGGCCGGGACCTTGAGAAGCACTCGGCCGCGCAGAGTGTCCACCTCTACCTCACCGCCCAGTAGCGCTTCACCCAGAGTGATCGGCAGGTCGCGGGTCAGATCCGCTCCGTTCCGGCTGAAGACGGGATGCGGTAGGACCTTGGCGACCAGGTAGAGATCGCCCGCGTCCTTGCCGGTACCGGCCTTGCCGCTCAGGCGGATCTTGCTGCCCGTCTCGACGCCGGCCGGAACCTTCACCTCGAGGCGCTTGTTGCCGACTTGGACGAGCCTGACCGAGCCGTTGAAGGCCTCTTCAAGCGTGAGCTCTACATCCACGTCGATATCCTCGCCGCGCTTGATACTCTTGCCTCGCGGCGCCGAGCCGGCGGACGAGCCGTCCGGGCGAAGGCGCGAGAAGAGATCGTCGAATGGGCGGCCACTCCGGCGGGTGCTCGTGGGAATCTCGGTCGTGGAGCCCGTGGAGCCGCCGGACGAGCCCGCGGCCGGTCGGCTTGCAGTCGCGCCCGCCGCGCCGGTGCCCGCGCCCGAGGCGCCCGCCGTGCTCGCGCGCCGCGTCGAATTCGTCGCCGCCGGCCCCGCCCCTCCCGCCGCCTCGTCCTGACTGAAGAACATCCGGAAGAAGTCCGAGAAGTCATCGCCGCCGGCGCCGCGGAACTCATATTTGACGTGGCCGCCGACGGAGCCTGGGTTGCCATATCCGGCAAAGGGGCCGCCCGGCCCGAAGGGGTCGCCCGAATATGCGCCGCTGCCTGCTCCGCTCGCGCCGCCGCCGCCGCCTCCACCGCCGCGCACCGCGTCCCAGTTGGACCCGAGCATGTTGTACTGCTCGCGCTTCTTCGGATCGCCCAGGACTTCGTGGGCCTCGTTGACTTCCTTGAAGCGAGCCTCGGCGGTCTTGCTGCCGGGGTTCTTGTCAGGGTGAAGCTCGCGGGCCAACCGCCGGTATGCCTTCTTGATTTCAGCGGGCGTGGCCGTCCTCGGCAGCCCCAGCGTCTTGTAGTAGTCCTTGTATTCCATGGCCCCTCCCTAGTCGGCCATCCGGTCGCCTGGTCCTCCACAGTGCCGTCGCTGCGGCGACGGCACTAAGCCATCGCCGGCGGCTGATCCACCGGCGGGAAGCGCCGATGGACGCGAGGCTCCGGTTCCGGCTCCTTGGCCTTCTCCGGCTTTTTGCTGCCACCCGCTTCCGCAGGCGGATCCACCACGAGCGGCACCGGCTTGCGCCGGAGAGCCGTCTCGAGGACCTGCTCGATGTTGTCCACGAGGACGAGCTTCATCTGCTTGCGGATCTCATCGGGGATGTCTCGCAGATCCTTCTCGTTCTTGCGCGGCAAGATGATCATCTTGGCGCCCGAAAGGTGCGCCGCGAGGATCTTGCTCTTCAGCCCGCCGATCGGGAGAACGCGGCCGCGGAGCGTGATCTCGCCGGTCATGGCCACGTCCTTGCGGATCGGGATGCCGGTGAAGGCGCTGACCATGGCCAGTGTCATTGTGATTCCTGCAGACGGGCCGTCCTTGGGGATGCCGCCGGCCGGAACGTGGATGTGCAGCGTGTTGGTCTCGAAAACCTGGCGCTTGATGCCGAGCTGAGAGGCGTGGGCGCGGATCCATGACAGACCTGCCCGTGCCGACTCGCGCATCACCTCGCCCAGTTGCCCGGTGAGGATGAAGTCTTCCTTGCCTTCCATGAGCGTGACTTCGATGGCGATGACGTCGCCGCCGACCTCGGTCACGACCAGGCCGGTCGCGGAGCCGATCTGATCCTCAGTCTCCAGTTCGCCATACTCGAACCGCTGCGGCCCGAGATAGTTGTTCAGCCTTTTCACGTCCACGATGGTCTTGCGCTTGCGGCCCTCGGCGACTGCCCGGGCGACCTTGCGCATGACGTTGGCGATCTCGCGCTCGAGATTGCGGACGCCGGCTTCGTGCGTGTACGAGCGCACGAGTTCAACCATCGCTTCATGGGTGATTTCGATCGTCTTCGCCGACAGGCCGTGGTTCTTCATCTGCTTGGGAATGAGGAACCGCTTGCCGATCTCGATCTTCTCGGTCTCGGTGTAGCCCGGCAGGTGGATGACCTCCATGCGGTCGCGGAGCGGCGCAGGGATCGGGTCGAGCAGGTTGGCGGTAGTGATGAAGAGCACCTTCGTCAGATCGAAGGGCACCTCGAGATAGTTGTCCTGGAAGGTGTTGTTCTGCTCAGGATCGAGGACTTCCAGCAGCGCGGAACTCGGGTCGCCCCGGAAATCCATGCCGATCTTGTCCACTTCGTCCAGCATGAAGACCGGGTTGTTGGATCCGGCCGTCTTGACGTTCTGGACGATGCGGCCCGGCAGCGCGCCGATGTAGGTGCGCCGGTGGCCGCGGATCTCCGCTTCGTCGTGGATGCCGCCCAGGCTCATGCGCACGAACTTGCGGCCCATGGCGCGAGCGATGGACTTGCCCAGCGAGGTCTTGCCCACGCCCGGAGGTCCAACGAAGGCGAGGATCGGGCTACGCAGCGTGTCCGCCAGGCTGCGAACAGCCAGGTACTCGAGGATGCGCTCCTTGATCTTCTCCAGGCCGTAGTGGTCCTCGTCCAGGATGATGGCCGCGGATTTGATGTCCAGGTTGTCCACCGTGGATACGTTCCACGGCAGAGCGATCAGCCAGTCCACATAGGTCCGAATGACGCCGACCTCGGGTGAGGCGGACGGGATCCGGCTCATGCGGTCGATTTCCTTGAGCGCTCGAGTCTTGACCTCTTCCGGCATGCCGGCGGCCTCGACCTTCTCGCGCAGCTCGTTGATCTCGGCCTGCTGAGGATCGTCCTCGCCCAGCTCGCGCTGGATGGCCTTGAGCTGCTCGCGGAGGATGTACTCGCGCTGGGTCTTGTCCATCTCGGACTTGACTTCGGACTGGATGCGGCCCTTCAGCTCGAGGATCTCGATCTGGCGGCCCAGGAAAGTCGAGACGATCTTGAGCCGCTCCACGACGTCCGTGGTCTCCAGTAGCTCCATCCGAGCCTCGGTGGACAGGTCCGGGCTGTACGCGACCATGTCGGCCAGGAGGCCGGGCTCGCTAATGTTGCGGGCGGCAACGGCCGCTTCCGGCGGCACTGGCGCGCCGTTGGCGACGTACTGCTCGATCTGGGCCTGGACCGTTCGCATCAACGCCTGGACTTCGATGCCTTCCGGCGTGACATCCGCGATCTCCTCGACTCGGACGATGATGTAGGGGCTCGTCTGGACGAACCCGATCACCTTGAGGCGGGTCTGGCCCTGGATGATGGCTCGGACGGTTCCGTCCTGGAGCTGCACGACCTGGGCGATCTTGGCCAGCGTTCCGACTTCGTAGAGCTCCGACGCGTCGACGATCTCCTCGCGTTCGGCCTGGCGCTGCGTGACCAGTGCGATGGGTCCGCCGGCCTCGACCGCGGCATTCAGCGCGGCCACGCTCTTCTCGCGGCCAACCTGGAGCGGC
Organism: Candidatus Limnocylindrales bacterium; assembly: GCA_036385235.1. Classification (GTDB taxonomy): domain Bacteria; phylum Chloroflexota; class Limnocylindria; order Limnocylindrales; family CSP1-4; genus Fen-1039. Next base: position 6,675 of record DASVKT010000023.1, read on the forward strand.
ACGATCATCTCCGGGAAGATGACCGTCTCGCGCAGGGCCACGAGCGGAAGCTCGCGGATGCCCGGCACGTGGACGTGCGTGTCGGACGAAGCCGAATCGCTCTCCTGGTCGGCCTTGACGGCGTCTACCTGCGGCTTCTTCTCTTCGACCTGCGGCTCGATGTCGCTGGTCTGCTGCTCGTCGTCCTTCTCGGCCGGCCGGTCAGTCATTGGAGTCTCCTGATCGAGTCTTGGTCACGCGGGTGGCCACTATACGTGTGATTGGACGGGCGACCGGCATTGCCGGACGTTCGGGTTGCTGGGCGGTCCGGCCGTCCCCTGGGCTGCCGTCGTAGTCACTCCCTTCGGTAGAGGGTACGGCCGCGCGGTAGCTTTCAGAATTGGTGGATTCACCCGTTCGTGTGCCGTAGGCGGTTGCTGCCGCACTGGCCTCACGAGCCTGGTTCTCGTCGAAGAGCGCTTCCAGGAGCCTTGTCCCGAGTCTCTCTTCGAGTTCGAATAGAAGCTTGACTCCGGCCAGATTGACTCCCCGTTCCTGGGTGAGCCTTCTGATCCAGAGGATTCGCCTGATGTCGTTTTCTGAGTAGAGGCGGATGTTGGTGGGTGTTCTGGCGGGCGCCAAGAGCCCCTCGTCCTCGTAGATCCGCAGTGTTCGCGGGTGGGCCTGAACGAGGCCGGCCGCGACGCTGATCACGAAACAGGGTCTTCCGGGGTCCGGCTGGAACTTGGGATCGGACACGGCAGCCTACTTCTCGACCGGAACCGGTTCCGCGTTGTGGCCGTTGCCGGTCGCGGACCGAGCCGGCTCGGTCTGGATCTTGATCTGCCTGGCCTTGATCACCACGGCCTTGGGGATCCGCAGCGTCAGGATGCCGTCCTCAAAGGTGGCTGCAGCCTTGTCCGGCTCCAGGCCTTCCGGCAGGTTCAGCGTCCTGACGAACCGTCCGCGCCGGATCTCCTGCAACAGAAGCCCTTCGCGGGCAGGGATCATAGAACTGGTGTCGCCCGAAATGCTGAGGGTGTTGCCCTCAACTGTGATTTCGACCTCTTCCGGCTTGACGCCCGGCAGGACCGCTTCGATGAAGACCGTGTCGACCGTCTGGTAGACGTCCACAGGTACGAGTTGGCCGTCGCCGAATTGCCAGGTTCGCGGATTCACGAAGCTCTCCTCGAAGAGCCGGTCCATGGCCTGACGCAGTGATAGAAGGTCGCCGAAACCGGTACGCCTGACGATGGTCATCTTGCCCTCCAACCGGCCGGGTTCTACTGATCCGGGGCCCCGAAATGCGGGCCATTCAACCGACCGAATGTCGTTGCCAGACGATAGAACCCTATCAATACCATTGTCAACAGGGTTGCCACCAGACGGGATGAGAAGTTATCCACATGTTGCGTAGG
>DASVKT010000024.1:0-20963 GCA_036385235.1 Candidatus Limnocylindrales bacterium
GGTACGGTCAGTCGATCGCGCTGCGTCGCTTCTGATCGCCTTGGGGGAAGCAGAGGGTGAGGCAGGAGTCACCGAACTCGCACGCCGCCTCGGATTGCACAAGTCGACCGCGTCGCGCTTGCTCGCCACTCTCCAGAAGCGCGGCCTGGTTCAGCAGGATGATGACTCCGGCAAGTACCGCCTGGGGCTCGCAGTTGTGCGGCTCGGTGGACATGCGGAGCGATCGCTCGATCTGCGCTCCATTGCTCTCTCCGAACTCGAGGGCCTGGCTCGCTCCATTCGCGAGACGACCACTCTCGAGGTTCTCGAGGGCGACAGCGTTCTGACGATTGCCTACTCGGATGCGTCCGGGATGGGCCGCGACCGTACCGGCCGCAACTCGCCGCTTCACGCCACTGCCCCCGGCAAAGTTCTTCTTGCGAACCAGCCGGAGCGCGAGGTCATCCGACTCTCCAAGATCGGCTTCACGCCGTACACGGCCCACACCATCGTCCGAGTGGACCTGCTTCTCGAGGAACTGGCGCGAGTCCGCAAGCGCGGCTTTGCGACCGCCTTCGGCGAGCACGAGCCCACGGTCAATGCCATCGCAGTGCCGGTCTTCGACCAGCGCTCATCGGTAGTGGCTGCACTCGAGGTTCGCGCCTCCGGCAACCGCATCACCCCGAGCCGCGTTCCGGAGATCGTCGAGCACGCTCGCGAGGTTGCGGCCCTCATCACCGATCGCATCGGTGGCGTGGTCGCCACTCTCTAGAACCTCGGCCCGGCTGCGGGCCATCCAATCCGAATAGCCTTCCGAGGCCCCTCGGCCCCCCTCCCGAGGGGTCGCCCCTTTTCCGGAGGCTGCCGCGATATCTGCCGAGCCCGGTCCCGCAGCCGCCGTGTCACCGTGCCAGCGAGCCCGGTCCCGCGCCCCGGTCCGCAGCCGCCGTGCCACCGAGCCCCGGCCCGCGCTACGCTATCGCCGTGAACCTCAACGACCCGACCCTCAGTCTTCCCTGGAACGCCACGCTCCTCCACCTCGGCGGCTACATCCAGACCGGCGCCACGGTCCTGGGCATCCTGATCGTGGCTTTCATCGCGATTCGCCTGGCCCACGTCTTCGTCGGCGGCATCGCCCGAGCGCTGCTGACCCGCGAGAACCTGGAAGGTACCGCGGAGGAGCTCTCCGCCGCCGAGCTGAAGAAGCGCCAGGACACGATCGAATCACTTGGCGTAAACGTCATTCGCTTCTTCGTCGTCGTGATCGCCATCCTGATGATCCTGGAGAGGACCACCACGGTGGATATCGCGCCGGCCATCGCCGGCCTCGGGATCGCCGGCATCGCCATCGGCCTGGGCACGCAGAACCTGGTCCGCGACTACTTGAACGGTGCCTTGATCCTGATCGAGAACCAGTACTCCAAAGGTGACGTGGTCCGCATCGCCGGTGTCTCCGGAATGGTGGAGGACTTCACTCTTCGCCGGACCACGCTGCGCGATGCGGACGGAACGGTCCATACCGTGCCCAACGGCGAGATCACCGTGGCTTCAAACCTGACGCGCGTCTTCGCCCGGATCAACCAGGACATCCAGGTTGTCTACGGCACAGACATCGAGAAGGCGACCGCCGTGGTCAACCGAGTCGGCCAGGACATGGCGGAGGATGCCGAGTCCGGCCCGCGGATCCTTGAGGCGCCGCACGTCGACCGCGTCTCCGCCCTGGGCGACTACGGTGTCACCCTCAAGATCATCGGCACCGTCCGCGCCTCCGAGCAGTGGGCCGTCGGTGGCGAGCTGCGCAAGCGCCTCCTGATCGCCTTCCAGGACGAGGGCATCGAGATCCCGCAAGCTCAGCGAATGGTGCTGACTCATGCCGCAGCGCGCGAAGTCGGGCAGGCGGGCGACGCGATAGCGCACCCGTCGGAGAAGAAGCCGGGCTGAGCCCGATTCTGGCGTTTCGAAATCTGTCCGCTTCCCGACAACGCACGCGGGTATCGCGTTTCATACTCGGCGCCGATGAAGTTGTCGCGAACGGTGGCCGAACTCAGGAAGGCGCCATGCTGTTCTTGATCGCAGCATGGGGATTGGCCGCGGCAATTGCGGGTGTGGCGCTATGGCCGGGTGCGCGACGCGCCGTCGAGGCGGTGGCAGCCAAGACTGAGCCCACCGGGTCCTCGGACGGCGGAGTGGCGCTGGCTCTCGTTCGATGGGTTCCGTTCCGGTATCGGCCCACCGCGCTCGGCATTGCTCCTCGCTCTTGCGTCCTTGCCCTTGGTTGCCCTTACGCTCGCGCCTACGCACGCTGGCAATAACTCGCAGGAGCCGATCCCGGCGACTGCCCTCGGCCAGTGGTCATCCGCGGCCAGCGCCGCATTCATCTCCGCACTGAGGCTGGGACGTTGGGCGCGGGGGTCGTGAGGAGGCACGCGATGGTAGGTGGGTTTCTGACGTTTCTCATCGCCCTGCTGGTGGCGATCCCTGCTCTTCCGATCATTCCGGCGCCGCTCGGGGAAAGCGTCGGAGTGGGCCGCGTGTGCCTCGGCGGCTGCTGGGCGTTGACCGGAACCAACAGCCCCGGTGACGGCCTGATTTCGGATTTGTTCTTCATGTTCGCCCCGCTCTACGAGCCAGTGCCAGTCCTGACCCTCGCGGTAGGGGTTGCCGTCTGGACTTACCTTGTCAGACGACTTCCGGACGCCGAGACAGAGACGTTAGGTTGGGCCGGGCGGTCATTTCCGGGGCCTATGCCACTTGCCTTACGTGGATGCCGGTTCCGGACGTGCGTGAGTGCAGCCGCAACAACGGAAATCGCCGGCTGCTGGAACCGCCACGTAATCATTCCCATAATCACGATCGTCGCCCAAGCGACAGCAGTCTTGTGGCCCGATCCGGGCGAAGCTGCACGGTCGCCAGGCACTCGGGGTTGGCCGACAATGCGGAACCGCCACCGCCCGCCGCGGTTTCCGTCAGGCCACGCGGCGGACTGGTATCTGGCGGCGAATCGCCGTGTTTCTCGTCATTTACGCCTGGTAGGCGTGTTGGACGCGGGTCGAAGCTCAGCGACCGCGGTCCTCGTGTTCAAAGGACGCGTACATGCCACGTCCTGAGCGTGGATCGCGGCCCGGCGTGAGCGGATAACGCGCCTCTTGATGCCACATTGCGTACAACACGCCTGGTAGGCGTATCTGCAAAAAGGCCACAAGCATGGATCGGCTCGTGGGTACTTGGCGAACCGTCGGCCGCGGAATCCCCACGGAATGGCGATCGCCGTCCGCCGAGCGCAGTCCTAGGTGGCGTCGAGCATTCGGAGCGAGCGCACAGACGTGCGTGAGCGAGCAAGCGGAGGCGCCAACAACGGAATGCGCCGTTCGCTGGACTGCCACGTATTCCGGCCGCCGGCCGACAGCGCAGGCCAAGGCGCCGACGAGCACCCGCAGCGAGCGCACATAGACGTGCGTGAGCGAAGGAGAGCGCAGGAGGCAACGCCGGCATGGAGCCAGGCGCGCCTGGCTTTCCGGCTGACAGAACTGCCACGGAATCGCGATTGCCGGACTGGCGAGTCGAGATCAAGGCGCCGCCCGAGCACGAGCCAAGCAAGCTTGGCTCGAGCGCGCGCACCCGAGGTGCGTAAGCGAGGAGCGCAGAAGACAACGAAGAGATCGGCCGCCCGGCCGACGGCGACCGCCTAGGACGCTCGCATCGAGGGGTTCGTGTTCCGCCCCCCGGAGAAGATCCCCATGAAGCCCTGGCCGGACTTGGCGGCTCCGGAGTCGCGGGTCTGCATCAGCTTGTCGCAGAGGACCTCGATGTCTTCGATGACCTTTTCCTTGGGGAAGCGCTCCACTGCGGAGCGGCCTTCGTTGGCGGCGCGCACGAAAAGCATGCCCGCCGACCGGACTTCGGCCAGGGCCGGCATGCCGACTGTTCGCTCCATGTCTGAGACGGAGACGCCGCTGTTGGCGCGGTTCACGACCATCGCCAGGCGATCTCGGATCTCAAGCTCGACGGCGACTTCGCGGAACTGGACCGCAGCTCGGATTGCGGGCACGTCCGGTGTGACCGGAACGATGATCTTGTCCGCTCGCTCGAAGATGACCTGATTGAGCGGCCCGTAGTCTGGGTGCATGTCCACGATGACCCAGTCGTAGACCCTGCAGGCGGTTGTGATCGCCTCGGCTACGCGCTTGGGCTCCAGGATTTCCGTGTGGAGCGGCGACTCAGCCATGACCAGAACTGAGACGCCGTTCTGGTGCCTGGTCGCGATCTCGGAGAACGGCTCCGAGACGCCGGCGTTGAGGTCCTCGGTCCAGGCATCTGCCACGGTCCGGGTGTTCTCCATGCCGAGCGACGAGGCGACGTGACCCGTGACCGTGTCGCAGTCGACCAGCAGCACGTTCTGGCTCTTGCGGACCTGAAGCATGGCGGCGACGTTCACCGCAATGGTGGTCTTGCCGACGCCGCCCTTGGGGTTGAAGACGATGACGATCTGGCCGCGATGTTCTTCGGACACGAAGCCGCCGATGTCTTCCGGCTCATCCGCTTGCGACTCCGAGCGCATGATCCCGGAGTCTGTTTCCTCCACCGGGATCTCGGCTCGAATGAGCATCGCCTCAACCCGCCACCGAAGCGATTCAGCGGAGTAGGGGCGAGTGAAGTACTCGTCGTTGACGCGGGCGTGCCCGGCCAGGCTCATGCGATCCAGCGCGCGAGGCGCCACGACCATCAGGGCCGGGATGTTGCGATCCTCGTCGTGGAGGAGCGCATACATCTCCAGCGTTCGATCGAAGTCGTTCTCGCCGTCCAGGATGGCGACACCGATATCACGACGCCTGGCGAGCAGCAGTTCGAGGTCGTCTGCAGTTTTGACCTCGATCGGCTCATAGCCAGCCTCATTGAGTTGCGCGCTTACTGCGGCAAACTCGGCCGGTGGTAGAGCGATTGCGACTGCGGAGTGAGGCACGTGACGGAGTCTCCCTGTGGCATGAGAGCCGTACTGTGAAGGGTTAGCCCTCGGTCTCCGGATCGTGTGCGGACACGTTGAGCACGCCGTCGCGCTCGTTGACCACACGCGCCTGGAAGTTGGGCAGGGTTGGGACAAGCTGGCTGAGTGAGGTGTCAGAACTGTGTCCGACGGTGAAGATGAACTCACCGTCAGGTCCGGACGAGACGCCGACGTTCTTGACGCCGGGCAGACGCCCGAGCTGGCGCTTGAAAGTGGCGATGCTGGCGACGCTCACGAGGCCGACGACCACAACTTGAGTGGACTCGATCACAGGAGCCCTGGGCGCAGGGGCCGGGGCCGGCTCTGCGGCGGCAACCGGCTCGGGGGCCGGAGTGGGCTCGCTGCCGGAGCGCATGATCTGCTCGCGGCGAGCGCGAAGATCCGGCGCGAGGCTACTGCGATCAGATTCCTCGAAGGCGGGCGGATCCGGCATCTGGGCAGCCATGCTTGCGAACATGGTCGGATCAGCTTCCTGGTTCAGCGACTCGAAGAAGCTCCCGACTTCCTGCTCGAAGGCGGTGACGCGCTTCTGGACGCGCTCAATCTCAAGCTCAATGGCGGAGTTGTATTCCTGGAGCTCCTGTTCGAGAAGCTCGCGGCGGCGCGAAATGCGCTGCTCTGTCTCGACGCGGATGCGCTCCATCTCCGCCTTGGACCAGTCTCGAATCGCGCTGACGTCCGCTTCGGCGGCCTTGCGCAGGGAGGCGGCTTCGTCGTCCGTCCGCGCGTGGAGCTTCTCTGTATAAGCCTTTGCGTCCTGCTGGCACTGTTCCATCGTGGCCAGCCGCGCCGTCTCGGCGGTCGAACGCATCGCCTGCGTGAGGTCCGCCAGGAACCGGTTCGGATGACGCGCAGCCGTCTCGTTCACGCTCGACTCCCCGTTGTCTAGATAGCCGGGTTCCGGCCGGGCGCCGGATACTCCCGATCAGATTACAGCCCCGTTGTTGCTTTCGGACTCCCGGCGTTGTGACTTCGGGGCCGCGCATCATTATCGCGGCTCCGGCGTCTCGCGACGAGGCCTTTTCGCCATCGGAATCATGGGCCGGGTGTTGCCCTCGGGCACCCCGCTGGAGGTACCAGGCCAGACCGCCTTACGTACCGCCTTACAGAGCCGCCGAACGGCTCGTTTGGTCGGTTTGCACGAGGCTGCACCGGTCTCTATGGGGTCCTGGTTATCTCCACCGGCCGGCTCGCACGAGCCTTCTCCGCCCAGGCCCCCAGTACTTTGTCCTTGTGCGGTCTGATGGGGCAGTGTTCATCCCGGTTGCCGGACTCGTCGCAATAGCCGAGGGCGACGCACTTTGGAGCCAGGAAGCTGCCCAGGAATGGGCTGGTGGCGAAGACTTCGTGGCGAATCAGCTGGAAGAGGCGGCGGATTTCCCACTGGGCCATGGTGCAGAGGCGCAGGCCGGACATGTGGATCAGGGCGCGCAGGTTGGTGGTCATCACGAGGTTCGTGCGCGTGGCGTTGGGGAAGACGAAGCGCGCGTCTTCGCCCGGAATGCCGGCCTGCACCATCTCCGTGTATAGCTCGAGCGCGCCTTCCACCTGATCCTCGTAGCGCTCCAGAAGCGCGGGATCCGCTTCGGCGATCGTGCCGGGCAGCATCGTGGAAGCGCCCTTCTTGTACGAGACGTAGCGCTGGCTCTGCTGGTCGAACGCGACGCCGGCACGATGCCGGACGAGCTGGTGGCTGAGGGTGCGGCTGACGCCGGTGATCGCGAAGGTGAAAACGACATGCTCGATGGTGCTTCCGTGGCCGGATTCGATGACCCGGCCGATCAGCTCACGCTGCTTCTCCGGCGTGATGCGGCCGTCTACCGCGCGCTCGAAGATGTCGTCCGGGGCGAGTTCCGAGTAGCACGTTCGGCAGGCCGTGTAGATGAGCGGCACGTAGTAGCGCTCGACGATCTCCCGATTCGGGAAGATCATCGTGGCCCGCATGCCCAGGTCGCGACGGCGTGCGACGGCGGACTTGCCGCCGTCGCTTGGATTGAGCGGGATCGATGGCGTCGACGCGCCGGCCTGGCCGGGAGCGTGGGTGTCGGAGGTCACCGGGTCAGGATAGCGGCTCGGACTGCCGTCGGACGACCGCCGGCCCGCCGGCTGCGCGCCGCGCGACGGGAGACGCCGGGAAGCGCGTCTGTCGAATACGGCTATCTTGCCAAGAGTTAGCCATTGACGGCTATCTATGCTGGAGTTAGTCTCCAGCGGATGACAGAGACCTCTGGGCTCGTGCTGTTCGGTGATGTGGTTGGGTCGCGGCGCGACAGCGTCGGGGCTACGGCCTGGTTACGCGACCTAGTTTCCGAGCTGGATGGCGCCTTCGGGACAGAGCGGTTGGCGCCGTTCGGGTTCACGCAGGGCGACGAACTTCAGGGCTTGCTGGAACCTGGCGCAAATCCATTCGTGGCGGTTTTGCGGGCGGCACTGGGGCCGGGCAGCAAGAGAATGCGCTGGGTCATCGTGCGCGGCGATGTCGACCCCGACCCAACCGGCGGCAAGGCGCCGGCCACAGAGAGAAGCGGCCCCGCCTTCGTCACGGCGCGTTCCGCGATTGAGGGCGCCAGAACCGGTCACGAGCGCCTCGTCATCCTCACCGGCCGGCCCGAAGTGGACGGTCTCCTCGCGGACCTTGCGCCGGCGCTGGTCGACATGCTGGATGGCCTTACGGAAAGACAACGCTCGGTGGCGCGCCTGGCTCTCATCGAGGACCTGCGCCAGTCGGAAGTGGCCGACCGATTGAAGGTTCGCCGAGCCACCATCTCAGTCTCATTCAGCCGGGCCCGCGTTCGGCCGCTGCAGAGGCTGGTGGCGGGCATGAGGCTCGTCTATTCGGGTGCTGGTCCCGCCCTTGCCGGCGCGGAAGCACAACGAATGGCCGGGGCCGTCTCGACGTTGTAGTCTGGCCGCGCCCGCCGCGGTCACCCGGCCGAGTTGTCGGGATCAGTCGAGGAGCGTAAATGTCCGATGCCGCCAAGCCCGTCACTGTCCAGTACTTCTACAAGATCCGCTGGGGCTTTCAGGACGAGTTCCTCGAGCTGTTCGATCGGAACCATTGGCCACTCCTCAAGGCTCAGCTGGAGTCCGGGCGGCTGCTCGACGTTCGCGCCTATGAGCCGCGCTTCCACGGCGACGGCCGACAGGACTGGACCTTCGAAGTGACGATCACCTATAAGAACTGGACCGCGATGGAGGACCACACAGATCCGGCGATCGTGCGCCGCCTGTACCCCGACGCGGAGAAGCTGGCGCGCGAGGAGCAGCGGCGCATGGAGTTGCTCGAGGCTCATTGGGATACACCGCTGGAAGAGCACGCATTGCCGCAGTAGAGCCGCAGCGCCGCTAGACTGGGGTTGACTCTCCGCAGGCGGAGTTGGGAATCGATGGAACAAAGGCGCCGCGTCGCCGTCGGTATGGCCGCAACGGCCTTCGTGCTGATTGGCATCGGTATTGCCGCGCTGGTCTTCGACGCGGGTGTTTCCGGCGAAGGCAGCCCCACTCTGGCCGTCCCGGCCACGGGCACTCCCAGGCCGAACAGCCCATCGGTTGGAGTTTCGCCGTCGGCCAGCGCCTCCGGGCCGATCGGGAGCGGCATCCCTGGCACGCCCCTTCCGATAGGCAGCGCCTCGCCGCAAGCCTCAGGTGGGGCATCACCGCACGCAATCGGTTTCGTGGCACAGGGCGATGGCTTCGTCTATCAGACCGGGGATGGTTCGACCGTCCCAGTCCAGTCCGTTCCGGGGCTGGAGGTTCGGATCGAGAGGGGCAGGGCCATCTACTATGCCCTCCCGTCGAACCGATACGGACTCCGAAGCGGGGGTTATGCGGGCGAGTTCATGCCGTCAGTGACCATGGGCCAGAACGACGGCTCAAGCGCGGCAACCGGGGGCGTGGTGCTGACCGCCCCGGTAGTGTCGACCCTGACCGCGGACAAGCTGGCATCCATACAGACGAAGGGCGATCGCTGGATCGTCGCCTTGCCGGTTGATATCCGGACGGCCGGAAAGACGAACGTGGATGTGTCGTTCGACCAGTTCGGGCTGGCGGGCTGGAACAACACACCCCGTGTGGTCGTGCGGTTCGGCGGCTCCCTGCCGATAGTGGAAGCGAATCCGTCCAACGGCGGCTTCCACGTCCTGGTGGAAGAGTTGAGTGTGACTTCGTGGCAGGTCATCGACCCGATCCGGCTTAACCTGGCCCCCGGTCTGATAGATCCGAACCACACCATGAACCAGCTGCTCATCTACGGAAGCGGGGTACCCAGCGTCCAGCGGGACGTGGCCTATGGCGGGCGGGCTCCGGTCGGCCAGCTCATGCTCTCTGCCTCAACGGACGTCAGCGTGTCGCTGGTGGTTGCCGGTAGCCGCGCCGAACTCGGGCCGGAGAAGGTGCTGAAGGTCAACGACGTGCCGGTCTTCGTGGCGGTGAACTAGACCCGGTCATCCCTGAGAACGGTTCCCGTCATTCAAGAGTCAGACCCCAGGATGATCTCAGCCGTTGCCGCCCTGGCTAGACTTGGCCCCGGTAACCGGCCCGACAGAGAGGATGGCGATGAACGGCGGATGGCAACAGCGCGATAACCCAGGTGACGGCGGCCAGCGCGGCATGCTGACGCTCGGTGTCTTCCTGATTTTGATGGGGATCTTGTTCCTCGTGTCGGAGCAGATCGGCTTCGACTTCAACCGCTACGGTTGGCCGATGTTCGTGATCGTGCCCGGAGTGCTGCTTCTGGCGGTCGGTCTCTCGATCTCTCACGAGGGAGGATTGGGCGCGGCCATCCCCGGCGCCATCATCACGTCGGTTGGGTTGATCCTGGCCCTCCAGGAAGCGACCGGGGCATACGCCAGTTGGGCCTATGCCTGGGCACTCGTTGCGCCGGGGTCGGTCGGCGTGGCGCTGGCGCTGTGGGGCGCTCTTCATCGCCGCGGGGACTTCGTCGAGTCTGGGCTTCGGTCGCTCGTGACGGGGCTCGGCCTCTTCATCGGCTTCGGGCTTCTGTTCGAGAACGTGCTCGGTCTGGACGACGGCCTTGCAACCACCGGGCTCCGCGACGCAATGCCACTTATGGCCGTCGGCCTGGGCGTGGCAATCGTCATCTGGAACCTGCTGCCGAGACGATCCAAGGGCACCCAGCCAGCATCCGGCGAATGGTTGCCGCCAACGCCGCCCGCCGCCTGAGAAGCCGAGCGGCCAGTCTCGGGGACCGGCCGTGAGCCGATCCCCCTGCCCATGACGAACCGGACCTACTTGACCCGGACCACCTTGTAGTCCAGCGAGCCGGCCGGAACCTGAACGTGGATCGTCTCACCGGGGTGGCGGCCAAGCAGCGCACGCCCAATAGGGGACGTGAAGCTGATCTTGCCCGCCGCGGCGTCCGCTTCCGCGGAGCCCACGATCGTGAACGTCTCCTCGCCGTGGCGATCAGTTTCGATCACCACGGTTGACCCGAGGACGACCTCGCTGCCGCCTTCGTGGCTGGCCTCGATGATCACCGCGTATTTGATCATTTGCTGGAGCTGCTGGACGCGGCCCTCCAGGAAGGACTGCTCCTTGCGCGCGGCGTCGTAATCCGCGTTCTCGCTCAGGTCACCGAGTTCACGGGCGGACTTGATGCGCTGGATGACTTCCGGCCGGCGCTTGTTGGTCAACTCGTCCAGTTCGAAGTTGAGGGCCGCGAGGCCTTCGGCCGTGAGGTGGATTGGGGCCATGGCGGGACCGCCCGAGAAGGCGACCTTCGTGGAGCGTCGCACGACCACAGTCTCGATGGCCGACGGTCCGGTTGTTGCCGGCGGCAGCTTTGTCACTTTGCGCGGCGTGGTCTTGCGAACCTTCAGCGGCGGCCGAGCCGGAGTTCTGAAGCTGCTCGTGACCATGTCGCTTTCGTTGGCATCGGGCAGCTGGGTGACCTTGGTGACCTTGACGCGCTTCACGGCCTGTTCGTCGTGGAGCGGCGCGGTGAGACCGTGCTCGCGGCCCTTGCCGCCCGGTCGTGTCAGGACCGCATAGGGCATCGCCCCGGCGGCCTTGAGGAAAGCCTCCAGCAGCGTGTCTTCGTATAGCTCCGGATCTGTGACCGGGGCCCACCAGATCCGGACCTTGTTCAGGTCGCGGAGCGTCTGGAGCCAGTAGCCGGCCGGCTGGGGGCGTCGCTCGCCCAGCGGGGTCTTGTACATGCCGGTCAGCCGAGCGCCGACCGACTTCTGGCTGGAGCCGATGAAGAGGATCGCCTGCTCCGGAAGCCAGAACTGAGCCAGCCGAGACTGCAGCTCGGCGACGGAGGGGCGTTGGCCATCGAGGCGCAGGTCCGGGGCTCGTGTGAGCCACTCACGGATTGCGTCCGGATCGATGGAAACCTTGGGCTGGGGGGCGGGCAACTCGACGATGAATACGCCCGGGCCGGCGCCCGCTACAGGCCGCCCCCATGCGATTGGTCCCTCAACGGGGAGGCCATTGGCGCGAAGCAAATCGCGGCCATTTAGGAGAGGCGCTGGAGAGGATGATGTCGTCACAGTGTGAGTGTAGTGGTCACGCGAGGAAACCGTGCCTTGCCGCAGCCTACATTGTCGAACGGGCGCCTGCCAACGCTCGTTCCTGGATGGAAGAAGGCCCCGGCGAAAGCCGGGGCCTTCGAGTCTCTGGCGGGAGACGAACTACTTGAGAAGTGACAGATCCTCTGCCACCGGGATACCCAGCAGGAGCGGGAGGCCCATCCTGTCGGTGTAGATCGGGCGGTAGCGATCGGTGTTGTACATCGTGGCGATGTCGATGGAACGCGGCTTGGAGTCCGGCTCCGGGAGCGGGGAGTGGCTGTACTTGCCGCCCCGGATCGCGACCATTCGGCCGCTGACGCCGTCGGCGACGAGGTTCATGGCCACGTTGGCGAACGTGATGCCGACGATCGAGTCTACCGCGTCCGGATCGCCGGAGCGGAGGTCGTACGTAAGCTCGCTGGCCAGCGTCTCGTGGCCGGATCGGGTCTGGATCTCCGACGCGAGCACTTCGGCGATGTTGGCCTTGTGCTTGTGTCCAAAGGCGTCGGCCGGGCCGTACTCGGTCAGCTCGCCGCCCTCCCAGATCGCACCCTCGGCCGCGATGGCGAAGGAGTACTTGCTGGGGTTGTTCTTCTTGTCCTCGACGAGAAGCTCGACAAGGTGGTCAAGATCGAACTGGTATTCCGGGATAAGGCAGCGGCCGCTGGTCACGTAGGCCGCATACAGGGCCGTGAAGCCCGCGTCGCGGCCGAAGATGCGGAAGACGCCGATGCGCTCGTGCGAGCCGAGGGTGGTCCGCTGGCGGTTGATCGCCTCCTTGGCCCGCGTGATCGCGGTCGAGAAGCCGATGCAGTACTCGGTGCCCTGGACGTCGTTGTCCATGGTCTTCGGGACGGCGACGATCTTGACGCCGTTGTCCGCGAGGACCTGGCTGAAGCTCAGGGTGTCGTCGCCACCGATCGGGACCAGGTAGTCCAGACCGAGTTTCTCGATGTTCTCGAGAACCACAGGCGTGAAGTTGTAGACGCCTTCCTTGACCTCGAGTTCCTTGAGGCGCTCCGGGCCGATATGGGCCGGGGTCTTGCCGGCCTTCATCTTGCGGGCGTTGGTGCGCGAGGTGTGGAGCCAGGTGCCGCCGGTGCGATCGATCGAACGGGTGTTGGTTCGATCCAGCTTGACGATGTAGTCCGAGTCCAGATCCGGGCCCGGCTTCATGTGAGTGAGGCCTTCCCAGCCGCGGCGGATGCCGTAGACCTCGTAGCCAAGCTCAGTGGCGCGATAGACGACGCTCTTGATGACGGCATTAAGACCGGGGACGTCGCCGCCGCCGGTGAGGATGCCGATGCGCGGGGTTCGACTCATGCGTACTCCGTCGGGTGTTCGGGCGCAGCCGAATGCGGCCGCGGTTCTACTGACCTGCACATCTTAATGCCGCCGAACGAATCAGCGGTGGTCCGAAGGACACGAAACATGTTGCGCGGGGTCACGGGTGAGGCGGGCGCGCGGCACCGGTCGCGAGGGACGAGTGGCGCGGCGAAATTGGGCACACTAGTGTCCCGATCCGCTAGTTCCTGGACGGTTCGTCCGGCACCGGCCGAGCACGGCCGGCCGGGAGGGAAGGGGCCAGCTTCTTCCGGATCGGGACACCAGGAGTTTGCGTCGGTAATGCCTCTCGCGAGGCTCCGTCCCTATTTCGAGCCCCAATTCGAGCCCCATTTCGGGCCAAAGTGGGGTCGCGGATCGCTCAAGAGGTCGAGTCCAAGGTCAAGGTTGGGGCCGAGTCGTCAGATTCCGATTACCGACGCAGCCACCTAGCCAGGATGGGACGGGTGTGGTGCAGGCAATCAGATCTTTCATGTGCTCTGGATCTAGACCTAGGCCGCCTCGCCACAGTGCTTGACGTGTGTGCCGGGGCGGGCGCCCTTTGCGAAGTGGTGTCTTCGGAAGCCCAGATGACCAATCCAGCGGGTCGCTATCCCGAATAGAGGCAATTGGCGAAAGCGAGCGCAATGTATACCGGTAGATGGAGGACGCAGGACCCGCGGCTTGGGGATGCCGACGTCTTCGCCGGCCCCCCAGACCATCGCCTTGCTGGCAGGCATGGGCGTGGTCGCGCTCATTGGTGGGCATTCCTGTCATTTGTCCCGGCCGCCCACCCTAATCAGCCGCATTGGTTGCATGGCCTTCTTCCTCTTGGTCGCCGCTGCCTTCTTCTTCGTCGCATTCACGTATTGGCGGACAGTCCTAGTCGTTGGAGCCCTTGGGTTTAGGGTCGGGCTGCTGGTCGCTCCAGAGGAGTTGTCGTGGGGCAAGGTAACTGGGTGCGATGTCGGCTCGGACTATTTCAAGGGAAACCGGACCTGGCTGATCGTGACGAAATCGGATGGCAGTACTTTCACGGTCCGCCGATCGTTCTCAGCCAACTGGTATGAGATCTGCAATCGGATGGACGATCGTCGGAAGGCTTACTGGGCGGCCCGTCCCGTCGAACGGAGCGCCGAGCTTGAAGGCGGCGCGAACGCGGCCGGCGATTCCTAGCACGGCGGGGGTCATCTAGCCCAATTTCCCTGGAGGGGAAGTTAGGCCGGATATAGAGGTTGTTTGGCGAGAATTCGGGCACAGAAACAAGGAATCGCCCGCGTTCCACGCTCAGCTTCGCTTGCTATGGGAAGCGCAACCCGTTGCTACTTGCCATAACTGCCGTGGCAGGGTAGTTAGGCCAGTTGCCCGGGGCAAGGATATGTATCGCGTCTGCCGGTCCACGGCACTGGGCGGTCCGCCCGCCGGGCGATTTACCCCGCCCGCCTGCTACGGCTCGAACCGATACCGCAGGAAGAGATCGTCTCCGGCGCGGCGGATGGCGGAAAGACTGGCCCAGCGGCCATGGCCCCGGGCGAAGCTCGTCCCCTCGGCGAACCCGAGGCGTTGGAGGGATGCATCGCGACCCAGCACTTGCGGCGCCATCGTGAGGAACAGCTCATCGACGAGGCGGGCCCGCAGTAACTCGCCAAAGAGATGCGGCCCGCCTTCACACAGGGCAAGTCTGGCGCCCGTGGCGCGTATCACTTCGAGGATCGCCCCGGCGGGTACTCGTCCGTCGGCACCCACCGGCGCAACCTGAACGTGGGGCGCCAGCGGCATCCCCGCCAGCCGGGCGGCGCCGGCCGGCGTAGTGGCGATGATCACCGGCACCTCTTTGATGTTGAGGGCCGTGTGTGTGGTATCCAGATTGCCGCTGGCGGTGACGATGATCGTGGTTGGTTGAGGGGCCAGCCACATCTCGGAGCGCCAATTTGCAAACTCGCTGCCGAGAGCCGGTTGGATGTGTCCGGCCGTCCAGACGTGCCGCCGTCCGACTCGCATCGTTCCGGCGCCGACTACGACGACATCGGCGAGCGCCCGCAGCAAGGCCATCATCAGCCGGTCTGCTTCAGAAAAGCCGCTGATCTCGCCGCCGCCGGTGCTGGTTTCCGTGGCGTCCAAGGCCACGACTCCGTCCAGGCTGGACACGAAGTTGGCGATGATCGTGGGCCGGTCGTCCAGAAGATCGATGATGAGTTCGCCGGCGTATCTGGCCGCGAGCGATGGCGGCAGCAGACCGCCACGCCGATCGACCGGAATCGTGGGCGGTTCCGGCGCCTGCCATAGAGATTCGAGCGGCAGCCCCTCGCTTCGACCGGCCATGGTCACCTCTGTTGCGGCCCCTTCATGGAGTCCCGCGAGATCGTAACCCCGGCGAACGGTGTCTGGGGCAGGGAAGTTGTAGGCGGACCGACGCCCGGCGGGCCGTCGACTCAGTGCCCTCGGTCGATCCGAGCCCACGGCGGGGCGCGGCTGGGTCATCATTGGGACATGCCCAAATCTACTGCCGGCCCGGCCCGCACCCTTGTGGGGGTCGACGTTGGTTCGACCCGTATCAAGGCCGTTCTCGTGGATCCGGAGAGTGGCGTTCTCCACGTCGCTCGCCGCGCGACGGATACCCATGCCGTTCGAGGCGGCGGGGCTTACCACCGCCCGGCGGAGTTGCTCGCGGCCGTCTCATCGGCCATAGCGGAGTGCGTCGCCGCGGCCCGAGCGGGCGCCCGGCCGCTCCCTTCCGGCATCGGCATCGCCAGCATGGCCGAGGCCGGCTGCCCGGTGGATCGGCGCAAGCAGCCGGTGGGCGAGATCCTGGCCTGGCACGATCCACGGCCGGGTCGTCAGGCTGCCTGGCTGGAGCGCCAGATCGGCGCGCAGCAGCTTTTTACCCGGACCGGGTTGCGGCCCGAGCCCAAGTACACGCTGCCCAAGTTGATCTGGCTGCGCGAGCAGAAGGCCGCGGAGTTCACTCGGCTGCGCCATTGGGCTGGAGTTGCGGAGCTGGTCGGGCTGGATCTGACCGGCGAGCTTGCGACCAACGCCTCGCTGGCCTGCCGGACGATGGCTTTCGATGTCACGAAGCGGATCTGGTCGTCCGAGCTGCTTGCGTTTGCCAGCCTGGAACCGGACGAGATGCCGCGCGTCCTGCCGCTCGGGCAATCGATCGGCGGGCTCACTGCGGCCGCGGCCACTCGACTCGGCCTGCCGGGCGGTACACCCGTGGCGATCGCCGGCCACGACCATCTGGCGGCGGCATTGGGCGCGGGCGTCACGAAACCGGGCGACGCCCTGGACTCGATGGGTAGCGCCGAGGCCACGCTGCTCGTCACCGAGGTGCCCGCCCTGGCCGAAGAGGTGCGCCGCGGCGGGTTCTCAAGCGGCTGCCATGCCCTGGACGGCCTGGCTTACGTTGCGGGCGGGCTGCAATCGTCGGGCGCGCTCATCGAATGGTTTGTGGCCACATTTCTGGCGGGCCGGCCGGGGGTCGCCGATCCGGGCGACGAGGCCGGTCTGACCGACATCGGAAGTGAGCGGTACGCCCGTTTCATCGAGCTGCTCGATCTTGCCGGGCCCGGCCCCGTGGAGCCGGTTGTTCTGCCGTACTTGCGCGGCCGGACGGCGCCTCACCGCGATCCGTCGGCGACGCTGGAGATCGAAGGGGTTCGCGAGACGCATACGCTGGTGGATCTGGCGGCAGCCGTGGTGGACGGCGCGGCCTATCACGTCCGCTGGATGCTGGACGAGCTGTCGCGGGTGACCGCCACGCCGCTCGACCGGATCAGGCTCACGGGCGGCGGGGCCCGCAATCGCCGCTGGGTCATTGCCAAAGCGGCGCTGGGGCCGGGCCGGCTGGAAGTAGTGCGGACGGAGGAAGCGGCCGCGTTTGGGGCTTCGCTGGTGGCCGGCGTCGCTTGCGAGGTCTATGGCTCCGTTGCCGAGGCGCTGGCCGCGGCTTCGCCCTTCGATCGGGTCAGTGCGCCGGCCGCGATCCGGGCGCGCTATGACGCTGCCTACCTCGATCGGTGGCTGCCGGCGGCGGTGACTCGGCTTCGGCAGAGCGGACTCTAGGGCCGGATGGCGGCCGACTCGGAGCGAACCAGCGCTACTAGGTTCCCCAGCGCGATGTTCACGTCGAGGAGATGCAGACCCCAAGTCCCCGTGGAAAGGCCGGTCACCGACGGTCGCTGATCCGATGCGCCGTTGGCGCGATCGATCTGGAGCCAGGTCGCGCCACCGGCGGAAACACAGTGGCCCGTGTAGAGGTTGGGGTACGCGGTCCAAGCGGTGGTCACGTCGGGTTGACTCGCCGGCGCATCGAGGGCCGCCACCAGATCGGTCGGGAGGTAGATCGAGAGGGGCGCGGTGCCCCCGGCCGGTGCCGCCGGGTTGACGCATACCACCTGGCTCGGAACTGTGTACTTATTGGAGAAGATGTTGATGTTCGAGTCCACGCGTCCGAAGGCGGCGTCGGCCGGCGGCGTCTTGCCGAAACTGGAATAGGCGACCACGCAGCCGGTCTGCGTCGCGGACCCGCACTCCGGAATGTTCTGGAAGTCACCGCCGACGGTCTTGCCGACCGGCACCGTCAGGTTGCCGCCCATCAACAGTGCCGACACGAGCAGCTTGCGGACCGCCGGTTTCGGGTCCACCTCGGCGCGGAGAAGCGCGATCAGCATCATGGCCCCCTGAGAATGGCCGATGAACACGATGCCTCTGCCGTTGTTGTAGTGGGCCATATAGTTCTGGAACGCCGCGTACACGTCGTCGTATGCGATCAACGCCGTGGCGAGAGTGATGCCGCTCGGCTTGGCGATGGCGGCCTTCGTCAGTTGCCGGTACATCGGCGCGTAGACGCTGCACGTCCGGGAGAACTGGGCGACCTGCGCCTGCGCAACCCCGCGTTCCTCTTCGCCGATCACGAGGTCGGAGTTGACCGTGGTTTCGGCACTGATGGTGGGGTAGACGTAGAAGCAGTCGATCGGCGGCTTGGCCGCGGGCGACGCAGTCACCTTGGCCGTGATGCCGTCGGCCGAGATGGAGGTCGTGTCCAGGCTGCCCTCACACGGATTGTTCGCGATGCCCGGCTTGCAGAGCCAGACGGTTGTGTCGGGCCCGATTGAAGGCGCGGGCGTGGCCGGGGCGATCGATTGGGAGGTGGCCGAACCGGCAGGCCGGCTCGAAGTCGAAGTCGAAGTCGAAGTCGCGCCGGACTGAGTGGCCGACCCGCACGCCGCGGCCACCAGAACAACAGTCAGGGCAAGGAGAGGCAGGTGTCTTCGCATCGGGGCATGTTCGCCCAGGGGCCGCTACCTGTCCAATTCGCCGCGACGATGGAGCAGCGGCCGGTCCGGGTCCTCGTTGGCGATCACCACGTCGGCGGCCGCTTCCGGATGCGCTTCTTCAAAGTAGATCTGCTGGCCCGGCACATACCGCGCCGCATATCGCCGGAGCGTCGCCTCCGTCGGCCCAAAGAGGACGGCGTCCCGCTCGGCTGCCCGGCGCTGCGTCTCCTTGAAGGGAACGCTTACGAAAATGGCGAAATTCCACAGATCGGCCAACTCCGGTCGCAGGAGGAAGACGCCGTCGAAGAGGAGGATCGAGTCGGGGGCGGCGGTCTCCACCGGGGCAAGCGCAGGCGAGTCGGTGCGGTAGTCGAAGACGCGGCGCCGGAACTTCAAGTTGCCGCCCGGGCCGAGTGGATGCAGCAGCGCGGCCCGCAACGCCGGGTAGTCGAACGAGTCGCGGTAGTAGCCCTCCGGCGAATCAGGCCCGCGCGCGATCCGCTCGGCTCGCCGCCGGTGGAAGCCGTCGATCGACGCCCGAATGATCGGCCGTGCCGACCGCTCGAGGATGGGCGCCAGTTCGTCGGCCAGGATCGTCTTGCCGGCGGCGTCCGGCCCGTCGACGGCGACTCGCACCGGGTGCGGCCTTTCGACCGCCAGGATCAGCTCGGCCAGTGATTCGAGGCAGCGCGAGCGATCGGGCGTCATGGACCGATTCTATCTGACCCGCCCGGTCGGTCCCGCTCGGGCGGGGCGTGGAGCCTCCTCGTTGGCCGGTTCAGTCACTGGCGAGGGCTATCGGCCATCGAGTGGGCCTCGGGCGGGGCGTGGAGCCTCCTCGTTGGCCGGTTCAGTCACTGGCCCGCCCGGACGGGGAGCGGGCCGCCGCCGAGGTGCGGCGTAGACTGGCCCAATGAGTTGGTTCGACGACTCCCACAAGATGCGAATGCCCTCACCAGGTGAAGCGCTGCCGGGTCGCGCCGAGGCCATGGCCGTTCCGGCCGCGCACGCCGTGAACGGCGCGCCGATCAAGTCGCCCTACCCCGAGGGCACGCAGATCGCGGAGTTCGGGATGGGCTGTTTCTGGGGCGCGGAGAAGCTGTTCTGGCAGACGCCCGGCGTCGTCTCGACCGCGGTCGGCTATGCCGCCGGCATGACCCCGAACCCAACCTACGAAGAGGTTTGCACCGGCCGGACCGGCCATATCGAGGTCGTGCGCGTCATCTTCGATCCGAAGCTGATTTCCCACGGCGAGCTGCTCAAGATGTTCTGGGAGGAGCACGACCCCACGCAGGGAATGCGCCAGGGCGGCGATCAGGGCACGCAATACCGCTCCGCCATCCTGACCCACGGCGACGCTCAGCAGCGCGAAGCCGAGGCCTCTCGCGACGCCTTCCAGCAGCGGCTTACCGCCGCCGGCATGGGCAAGATCACCACGGCCATCGGCCCCGCCCCGGAGTTCTACTTCGCCGAGGCGTACCACCAGCAGTATCTGGACAAGAATCCGGGTGGCTATTGCCCGAACCACACCACCGGCGTGACCTTGCCGGAGGGCTTCTTCAAGTCGGAGGGGTCGGTGCAGTGGCTGGCAGAAGCGGCCAGGGCGATTGAACAGGCGCGGTGAGGGCCGAGTAGGCTCCGGCCTGGCGCCGCTGTTCCGCACCGCGGTCTGAGCTGTTCCGATGCGCGGTTGCCGGGCGCCGCGATTGGCCTCTGCTAAAGGCTCGGGGTAGGCTGCTCTAATGCGCCCGTCCCGCGCACCCTCATCGAAGGAGTTCAGGTTGGCCACCGAGGAGATGATCCAGCTCTGGGATCACCTGGAGGAGGAGATGCGGTCGCTCATCGCCGATGCGCCGCTCTCCGAGGATTGCGCCTGCGAGACCAATGAATACCTGACTCACAGCGAGTTCGGTCTGGCGTTGGACATGTTGAGCGCCTGCCTTCGGGACGCCGATGAGCCCATCCGGGCACGATTGCACGCGATCGAGCAATTGATGTATCCGCCGGACTTGGGTTGGTAGCCATGCCGATGGGGACGGCTGCCGGTTCTATCGACGCCTACATCGCCGAGTTCCCGGAGAGGACGCAGAAAGCTCTGGCCGAGATGCGGGCGATCATCAGTGCCGCGGCCCCGGCGCAACCGAGCTCATCAGCTACTCAATGCCAACCTTCGACCTCAACGGCCACCATCTCGTCCATTTCGCCGGCCACACAAATCACGTCGGCCTTTACCCGATCCCTAGTGGCATAGAGGCCTTCAAGGAAGAACTGGCGCCGCACAAGCAGGGCAAGGGATCGGTGCAATTCCCGCTGGCGCAACCTCTTCCGGCCGATTTGATCCGGCGGATCGTTGAGTTCCGGGTAGGAGAAACATGAGCCGCGCGGCCAGGAAGTACCGCACCGAGCGCCAAGTTTCATGGCCGGGCTCCGGAAACCTCGCGACTCGAGTTTCGACTCGCCGCGGCCGAGATCGGGATCATCCTAACGCCGCTGTCAGCGGCTGGACACCAGAACTTCGGGCTCTTCGGCCGGCTCGGGGATCGGATCCGTTTCCGGGTCGGCGGTTGCGGTCATCGGCTCGGCCGGCTGGGGCTGCGTCTCGGATCGCTCGATCTTCTGGGCCACCGGGGCAGTGCCCGTCTTCTCCACCAGCTCATCGAACAACACGCGTGAGCTGATCACGGCCTGGCGCAGGTCTTCGGTATTCGCCTGCCCCAGGGCGTCACGGAGAGCGATTTCGTGGGCGGCGCGATAGTGCGACAGGATCTGGGCGTGGTCGACCGACATGTCGGAAGCTCGCTGCTCGTAGTCCGTCACCGGATAGCCGCGGGCCGCCATGACCTTCCC
>DASVKT010000025.1:0-9285 GCA_036385235.1 Candidatus Limnocylindrales bacterium
GCACTCGCGGCGAAAACCGCAACGATTAGCACGCCGGTCAGACGCCTACGCATCCAGGCAGCTCCAATAAGGTTCAAGCCCGAGAGCCGAGGCTAGGGCCTCCGGCATAGCGCCCTCCAATCAGAAACGAAGGAATTCATCCGGGAGTTCCGTTTGAACCAGGGCGGGGCTAGTTGTGACTGGACCGTACTATGCCGAGGCACCGAGATAGTGTCAAACGTGACCTATCGGACTACTGGCTCAGATACTCTCCGACCAGGTCCAGTTGCCTCAGCGCAACCTCAATGTGCCAATTTCCAGCCCAAAATGCCAAACCAGGCCGGGCGGGAGCCCATTTATCAGGAACATATGATCTCTCGGCAACGGGCGGCGACTGACGGCGACGGGCGGCGACTGACGGCGACTGACGGCGACTGACGGCCGCGGCCCTCAATCCGGACAGGGAGACTGGCTTCCGGTCATCGTCCGCCATCTGAGATTGGGCTGGCGGGCCGCGGTCGTCTCATCAAGTCGGCGGACGGGTGAACTATGCGGAGCTGAATGAAGAAGATCCGGATCGGTGTGGGCTTCATTCACAATCGACCGCATTGCTTCAACGAATGAATCCAGCGTTTCGAGAGATTCCGTTTCCGTCGGCTCGATCAGCAGCGCTTCGTCAACCGTCAACGGAAAGTAGATCGTCGGCGGATGAATGCCGTAGTCGATGAGCCTCTTGGCAATATCCAGGGTGCGAATTCCCGTCTCCGCCTTGAGAGTGGCGGACGATGCCACGAACTCGTGCATACAGGGCCGCGTGAACGGCACATCCAACACATCGGCGAGCCGGGCCTTCAGATAATTCGCGGCCAGAACCGCATCGTCGCTGACTTCGGCCAGACCCACCGCTCCGTGGGCCCGAATGTACGCATATGCGCGCACGAGGACACCGGTGCTGCCAGCAAAGGCACGGACGCGCCCGATGCTGGAAAGCCGCTCCCCCACGATCTCCAGACGGAACCGGCCGTCCGCTTCGCGCAGGACTCGCGGCGAGGGCAGGAATGGGACGAGTCGCTCCCCCACTCCCACAGGTCCGGCGCCGGGGCCGCCACCGCCGTGAGGGGTGGAAAACGTCTTGTGGACGTTGATGTGCATCACATCGAAGCCGGCTT
Source organism: Candidatus Limnocylindrales bacterium (assembly GCA_036385235.1). Lineage (GTDB taxonomy): Bacteria > Chloroflexota > Limnocylindria > Limnocylindrales > CSP1-4 > Fen-1039. The sequence goes on from DASVKT010000025.1 coordinate 1,149, forward strand.
CTCCGGGCTTGAAGCGGCCCATGATGGCGTTGAGGTTGGCGCCGTCCATGTAGGCCAAGGCCCCGGCCTCGTGGACCGCCTCGAGCAATTCGCAAAGGCGCGACTCGAAGAGGCCGAGCGTAGATGGGTTGGTGATCATGATCGCCGCGGTCCGCGGACCCAGAGCCGCACGGAACGCTTCCACGTCCACGCCGCCGTCCGCCGCGGACGGAATGGTCACGGTCTTGAAGCCGGCCATCGATGCCGTGGCCGGGTTTGTGCCGTGCGCGGAGTCCGGGACGAGGACCTCACACCGCTCAGTGTCGCCACGGCTCAGGTGATAGGCCCGGATCATAAGAATGCCGGTGAACTCGCCGTGAGCACCGGCGGCGGGCTGGAGCGTGACGGCCTTCATGCCGCCGATCTCGGCGAGGGCCGCTTCCAACTCCCACAGGAGTTGCAGGGTGCCCTGGGCCAGCTCGTCCGGCGCGAGAGGATGCAAGCCGCCGAAGCCGGGCAGACGCGCGGCCCATTCATTGACCTTGGGGTTGTACTTCATGGTGCAGGAGCCGAGCGGATAGAACCCCGTGTCGACGGAGTAGTTGAGCCGGCTCAGATTGACGTAGTGGCGAGCCAGCTCCGGCTCGGAGACCTCCGGAAGCCGGGCTCCCTCGGCGCGCAATAGCCCGGCCGGAATTCGGGCCAGGGCGTCCTTGGGCGAATGCGGAACCTTACCGCCGCCGCGCCCCGGCTTGGACCGCTCGAAGAGCGTGGGGCCCATGCGATCGTCCGTGAGCGTCATCGAGTGCCTCCTGACAGCTCGGCGCCGAGGGCCTCGGCAAAGGCGGCGATCTCAGTGGGGGTCGTTACTTCCGTCGCGCAGACGAGCAGCGCGTCCGTCAGCGACGGATCGTCGGGAATGACGCGTGCAAGCGGCAGGCCGGCCACGATGCCGCGGCCGATCAGTCGAGCGTGAACTGCCTGGGCATCTGGCACCCGGACGGCGAACTCGTTGAGATACGGGCCGGGGTGCAGGCGCGGGGCACCGACGGAGGCCAGGGCCTCAGCCAGCTCGGATGCCCGATCGGCGCCGAGGGCGGCCACGTCTCGCAGGCCGTGCGGACCGACAGCGGCCACGTAAATTGAAGCCGCGAGCGCGCACAGGGCCTGATTCGTGCAGATATTGCTCGAGGCCTTCTCGCGGCGGATGTCCTGCTCGCGGGCCCGAAGGGTCATGACGAATGCCCGCCTGCCGTCAACGTCCGTCGTGATACCCACAAGCCTGCCGGGAATGCCACGCACCAACGCGTCGCGGCAGGCCAGGATGCCCAGGTATGGACCGCCGTAAGAGAGCGGGAGACCGAGCGACTGGCCGTCGCCGGCAGCGATGTCCGCCCCGTATTCACCCGGCGTAGAGAGCACCGCCAGCGACACGGGCTCCACAACCGACACGAAGAGAGCACCGGCCGCGTGGGCCAGCCGTCCGATTTCTGCCATCGGCTCGAGAAGGCCCAGGAAGTTGGGGTTCGCGACGACCACGCCGGCGATCGGGCGGTCCGCGGCCGCCAGCATCCGCTCCAGCGCGGCGAGGTCAGTGGTGCCGGCCGCCGGACCGTCCGCGACGAGTGAGATCTCATCGGCGATGAGCGAGGCCCCGCCGAAGTACGTGCAGACGGTCTCGCGGTAGTGGGGATGCACGCCCCGACTCACGAGCACCCGTTCCCGCCGCGTGGCACGGCAGGTCATCAGCGCGGCCTCGGCCGTGGCCGTCGCGCCGTCGTAGTGAGAGGCTGAGACAACGTCCAGCCCGGTCAACTCCGCCATGAGCGATTGGTATTCGTAGATCGTCTGCAGCGTGCCCTGGCTGATTTCGGGCTGATAGGGCGTGTAGGCGGTGTAGAACTCGCTCCGCAGCAGCATCTGGTCGACGATCGCAGGCGTGTAGTGGCGGTATGCGCCGGCGCCGAGGAAGCTGGCCAGGTCCACACGGTTGCGGTTCGCGAGACCGGTCAATCGGGCGGCCAGTTCAGATTCGGAATCCGGCGCAGGAAGATCCAGACCGGTGGACCGAAGCGATTTGGGGATATCGGCGAACAACGCGTCGACGGAATCGACGCCGATCGCCGCGAGCATCAGGGCTCGGTCCTCGGCGGTGTGCGGACCATAGGCCATGAATCAGGCTTTCGCCGTAAGGGCGTCGTAGGCCGCCGCATCGAGCAAACCATCTATCTGCGACGCGTCCGCGATCTCGATCCGCAGCATCCAGCCCTTGCCGAACGGGTCGCTGTTGAGCAGCTCCGGCTCACCGGACAACTCGGCATTGGTCTCGACGACGTCGCCGGCCAGCGGCGCGAACAGATCGCTCACGGCTTTGACCGACTCGATGACCCCGATAGCCGCCGACTGGGCGACCGTCCGGCCGATCTCCGGGAGCTCCACGAAGACGACGTCCCCCAGTTCATGGGCGGCGTAGTCCGTGATGCCGACGGTTGCCAACCCGCCCTCGACACGGACCCACTCATGCTCTTTGGTGTAGCGCAGATCCTGGGGCACCATTACGTCGAGTCCTCCCTATCGCCGGTTCGTCCGGCCAATTTGCCTGGCTAGCCGCGCGGCGACCTATCCGACCTTGGGCAGCCGCTTGTAGAAGGGCAGCGGCACGACCTCCGCCTCAACCCGCTGATTGCGAATTCCAACGCTCACTATCGTACCGGGCTCAGCCTCCGAGGGCGTCACGTAGGCCATCGCGATCGGCTCCCCGAGCGTCGGCGACTGAGTGCCGCTTGTGATCACGCCGGTGCGGCGGTCCCCTGCGAAGACTTCGTAGCCGTGGCGCGCGATCCCGCGGCCCTTGACGGCCAGCCCGACAAGCTTCTTGCGAGGCCCATCGGTCCGGGCCTTGTCCAGAGCCGCCCGCCCCACGAAGTCGCCTTCCTTGCCGAAGTTGACGACGCGGCCGAGGCCCGCTTCGAAAGGCGTGGTGTCCGGACCCAACTCATTGCCGTAGAGCGGCATCCCGGCCTCCAACCGAAGAGTGTCGCGAGCGCCGAGCCCCACTGCAACCAGGCCGTCGGTCTTGCCGGCCGTCATCAGCGCATCCCAAACTGTCCCGGCGGCGGCGACATCCACCACGATCTCAAAACCGTCCTCACCGGTATAGCCGGTCCTCGCCACCAGGGCCGGCACGCCCGCAACCGTTCCCTCGGCGACCGAGTAGTTGGCCATCTCGCCCAGGGCCACGTCCGTAAGCGGCGCCAAAATGCCCGCGGCCAACGGCCCCTGGATGGCCACTAGCGCGGTCGCGAGCGAGCGATCGTCCAGGACCGCTCTTCGGCCTGCGAGCCGCTCCGCCAGGGCATCGCTCACGGCCCCGGCATTCGAGGCGTTGGCAACCACCATGAAACGCTCTTCGCCGAGGCGGTAGACGATCAGGTCATCCAGGATGCCGCCGTCCGGGAAGCAGATCATCGAGTAGTGGGCCCGGCCAACCTTGAGTGCGCCGGGGTCCGTCGTGAGCGAAGCGGCCAGGCCGGGCGCCGCCTCCGGACCCTCAACGAACAACTCGCCCATGTGCGAGAGGTCGAACAGCCCGGCCCGAGCTCGCACGGCTCGATGCTCGTCGATGATGCCGGTGTACTGGAGGGGCATCAGCCAGCCGGCGAACTCCACGATCCTGGCCCCAAGCGCCGCATGGCGGTCGGCGAGCGGGGTCGCCAGGGGCGCGTCGTGAGAATGAGCCATAGCTGTGGGCCTCCGGTCGATGTCGATTTCGTTCCCGCCCGCGCGGAATCAGGCTGCCTGGGGGCGCAGATCAGACTGCCGCCTCGTCCACTCGCGTCGCCGCCAGGGCGACGAGTGACCGCTCTGTTTCGAACGAGAGCATGTTGGCCGCATCGTCGAAAGAGATCCAGCGGACCTCCTCGAACTCGTGGTCGTAGCTCGCGAAAGAGCCGCCGGTCGGCAGCATCATAAAGTAGTGAACGGTCTTGTGGATTCGAGTTCCGCGCTGAACAAAGGTGTACTTGATGGCGTCCAGGGGCGACAGAATCTTGACCGTCAGTCCGGTTTCCTCGCAGACCTCGCGCAAGGCGGTCTCCTCGAGGGTCTCACCGGGATTCGGTGTGCCCTTGGGAAGCGTCCAGGTGTACGAGTCGCGCTCTCTCCTGCGGCGCCCGACGACCAACTCCGGGACGGAGTCGCGGAAGCGGTAGACAATGCCGCCCGCTGAGGTGGCGGTCGCGGTGCTCAGCCTCGCCACGGAGTCGCTGCAAGACTCGAGCGACGATCCGCTTGAGGGCGCGCGCCGGTCCAGCTGATGGTGACGGCAGCGCGAGGAAGGCCGCTTCGGGGCGAAGTCGGCCGGGTTGGAACGGGGCGCCAGCCGGTGACCTGAAGGCCGCCTCGAGAGGGGCGCAGGATCGTCTGGCGGGTTGAAGCCCGCTGGAACGACAGGCTGGAATGCAGACCGAGCCGCCGCTCCCACTCACGGCCGCCGGGGCGGACGAAGCGGGCAGCGGGCCAGGAAACGAACTTGGCCGCGATGCTGTGCTGCATAGCCCAATCGTACCTGGTCAGACGACCTTTGCAAGCGCGGCCCGGACACGTTCCAGCTGCTCCGGTGACAGAGTGCGCCGCTCCTCGACAATCCGGAGCTCCCGCAGGGCTGCCGCGCGGTAGAGATCAAGAACGCCAGGCGCAAACTCGGCGAGGGCCTCGATGTGGGCTTGGACAGTGCCGGCATCGCCGCGAGTGATTGGTCCGGTGAGAGCGGGCCCAATTCCGATGGCCTGGGCATTGGCCAGTGTCTGTTCCATCAGACGGCCATACACGGCCAAGGACCCCGCTTCGTCGAGGCCGGCGACGGCGCCGAGTGCAGCTACTGCATCGAGCAAGGCGATGAGCCCGCCGGACGCCAGGACCGCGGCGGCGTGATAGGCGGGCTTCGTGCCGCGGGGCAGGAGGACGGGCACTCCCCCGATCGCCTCGGCGAGATCGACGAGCAAGCCCAGGACCGAATCCGCGCCCTCGATTGCGATAGTGGCGCCCTTGAGCCCGGCCGCGGATCGCTCCACATCCGCGGCAAAGGAGACGAGCGGATGAAAGGCGCCGATGCGACTGCCGGCCGATAGCGCCGGATCCAGCACTTCCGCGCCCAGGAGGCCGCTCGTGTGAACGAGGGTTTGGCCGCTGTAGAGGCGCAGACCTGCGGCAACGACGGGAATCGCTTCATCTGGGACGGACAGGATCAAGAGATCCACTTCATCCAGCATGGCCGCCGGTTCGGCGAAAGCCCGCGCTCCGGGGATCAGGGCGCGGAACGCGTCGCGGCGACCGGCATCACGGCTGGCGACGGCGGTCACCGGCCAACCGGCCCGGCTGATCGCCAGGCCCAGGGCGGTGCCTACCGGGCCGGCACCAACGATTCCGACACGCGGGGTCTGTGGCGGGGAACCGCCACCCGGGGTCTGGGGCGAGACGCCGCCACTCGGCCCACGGCTCGCATCGTCGCGCCACATATCCGGCGACCTCCATCGGCGACCGCATGGCCGCGGTATGCTTGGATCGACTCGGTCACGAGTCTAGCGTTTCCCTGGCGGCAGAGGCGCACCCCCGCCGGGGCTTCTCGGCCGGTCGACCGGCCGACTAGGTAAAGTCAGGCTTGCCTGGCTAGTTGCCGATTGCGCTCCTCGCTCGCGCACAAGCCAAGCTTGCTTGGCTCGCGCTCGCTAAAGCCAGGCTTGCCTGGCTCGTGCTCGTCGGCGCCTCGTGCTCGGCTCGTCGGACCGACCGAGAATTGGTCTCTGGAGGATGCGTCATGAACGTTATTGATCCCTTCGGCGCCCGGGCACTGCTCGGCCCCGGCCTGCCGGATTACTACAAGCTCTCCGCCGTTCGCGGCGATCTGAACCAGCTGCCGGTGACGATCAAGATCCTGCTGGAGAACGTGCTGCGGCATGCCGGCGGCGGGATCGTTCGAGAAGAGGACGTCGCCATTCTCAGCGCGTGGAAGCCGGGCGCGGCCTCCGCTCCGGGCGCGGGCGAGATCGAGATCCCGTTCATGCCGGCCCGAGTCATTCTCCAGGACTTCACCGGCGTTCCGGCCGTCGTGGACCTGGCAGCGATGCGCGACGCCATGGCGGAACTCGGCGGCGATCCATCGCGCGTGAACCCACTCGTGCCCGCCGACCTGGTGATCGACCACTCCGTCCAGATCGATCGCTACGGCACCGCCGATTCGCTGGCCTACAACGTGGAGCGCGAGTACGGCCGCAACGGCGAGCGCTACCAGCTGCTGCGCTGGGCCCAGACCGCATTCGGGGACCTGCGCGTCGTGCCGCCCGGCACGGGCATCGTGCACCAGGTCAACCTGGAATACCTGGCCTCCGTTGTGGCGCGCCGCGCCGACGCCACGGGCCGCGACATCGCCTTCCCGGACACGCTCGTCGGGACGGACTCGCACACGACGATGATCAACGGCCTTGGCGTCCTGGGCTACGGCGTCGGCGGCATCGAGGCCGAGGCCGTTCTGCTCGGCCAGCCGCTCTACCAGCCCGTGCCCAAGATGATCGGCGTGCGGCTGACCGGCGAGTTGCCGGAGGGCGCCACTGCCACGGACCTGGTTCTGGTCGTGACCCAGATGCTCCGCTCGTACGGCGTGGTGGGCGCGTTCGTGGAGTTCACCGGCGACGGGCTTGCGGGCCTGGCACTGGCGGACCGGGCCACGATTTCCAACATGTCGCCCGAGTTCGGGCCCACGGCCACGCTCTTCCCCATCGACGACGAGACGCTCACGTATCTGCGCCTGACCGGCCGAGCGCCGGAGCAAGTGGCACTCGTCGAGCGGTATGCCAAGGAGCAGGGGCTGTGGCGCCTGCCCGGAGTGACGCCGGAATTCGATGCGCTGCTGACTCTCGATCTGGGGTCTGTTGAGCCCTCTCTGGCGGGGCCCCGGCGACCGCAGGATCGCGTTGCCCTGCGAGACCTGAAGTCGAACTTCCGCGGGGCCTACCCGCAGGGACTCGAGACTGAGGCCGGGGCGGCAGTCGCGGCCGGGGCTTTGAGCCTGGCTGATTCCGGCGGCTCGGTGGCCACCGAAAGCGCGGCGGGCGGAGCCGCCGCAGCGAGCTATCCGGCCGTCAAGGTGGAGGCAGCCGGTCGTTCGGTCGAAGTCTCATCCGGCTCGGTCGCGATCGCCGCGATTACTTCTTGTACGAACACTTCGAATCCGACCGTGATGGTTGCCGCCGGTCTGCTGGCGCGAAACGCCCTCGCTCGCGGGCTCTCCGTGCCGCCGACCGTCAAGACCAGCCTGGCCCCCGGCTCGCGCGCCGTGACCGCATATCTCGAAGGCGCCGGTTTGATGGCGCCGCTGGCCGACCTCGGTTTCGCGCTGGCCGGCTACGGCTGCACGACCTGCATCGGCAACTCCGGCCCGCTGGACGAGCCGGTGGCGAGGGCGATCGAGGCCGACGAGCTGGTGGTGGCGGCCGTGCTGTCGGGCAACCGCAACTTCGAGGGCCGGATCCACCCGCTCGTCCGCGCCGCCTACCTCGCCTCGCCGCCGCTCGTCGTCGCGTTCGCGCTGGCCGGTCGGGTCGACGTCGACCTGACGACCGAGCCCATCGGCACCGGGAGCGACGGCGCGCCCGTCATGCTCGCGGACATCTGGCCGTCGCCCGAGGAGGTCCGCGCGGTGGTCGGCGAGTCGCTGGACCCGGAGCTGTTCCGCGCGACCTACGCCACGGTCTTCGAGGGCGACGAGCGCTGGCAGGCGCTGCCGATCCCGTCCGGCGACCGCTACGCGTGGGACGCAGCGTCAACGTACGTCGCCAACCCGCCGTTCTTCGAGGGGCTGAGCATGGAGCCGGCGCCGCTCCGGGACATCGAGGGCGCCCGCGTGCTGGCGCTGCTCGGCGACTCGGTGACGACCGACCACATCAGCCCGGCCGGATCGATCGCCGCCTGGTCGCCCGCCGGCCGTTGGCTCCAGGCCAACGGCGTGGGGCCCCTGGACTTCAACTCGTACGGGGCCCGGCGTGGCCACCACGAGGTGATGATGCGCGGGACCTTCGGCAACATCCGTCTCCGGAACCGCCTCGTCGAGGGCAGGGAGGGGCCGTACACGCTCCACCTGCCGGACGGCGAGGAGACGTTCATC
>DASVKT010000026.1:0-4873 GCA_036385235.1 Candidatus Limnocylindrales bacterium
GACGCCTACTACGACATACACCCGGATCCCAACGTCCCCGCGCAGGCCGTCGCCTTCGGCACATCCGGCCACCGCGGCTCCTCGCTGAACGGCTCATTCAACGAGGACCACATCCTCGCCACGACGGAAGCAATCTGCCGATATCGGAAGAGCCGAGGCATCGACGGGCCACTCTTCATCGGCGGTGACAGCCACGCTCTATCCGGGCCGGCCTACCAAACGGCCATCGAAGTGCTGGCGGCCCACGGTGTGGCGGTGGTGGGAAGCGCGAACAACGCCTTGGTGCCGACTCCCGCGATTTCGCATGCCATCCTGACCCACAACCACAGCGGCGCCGCAGGCATTGCCGACGGCATCGTGGTCACGCCTTCACACAACCCACCGGAAGACGGCGGCTTCAAGTACAACCCGCCGAACGGCGGACCGGCGGACACCGACATCACCTCGGCCATCCAGAACCAGGCCAATGACCTGCTTCGCAACGGGTTGGCGTCGGTCAAGCGGCTCAGCTACGAGAGAGCTTCCAACGAGGTAGAGCTGCACGACTACACAACTGCGTATGTAGCGGATCTCGCCAACGTAGTGGACATGGAAGCCATCCGCGGCTCCGGCCTGAAGTTGGGCGTGGACCCGCTCGGCGGCGCCAGCATCGGCTACTGGTCCGCCATCCGCGACAAGTACGGCCTGGACCTCACCGTCACCAACGAGATCGTGGATCCCCAATTCGGCTTCATGACCGTTGACTGGGACGGGCGAATCCGAATGGACCCGTCGTCGCCGTACGCCATGGCCCGTCTCGTTGCCCTGAAGGACCGCTTCGATGTCGCCTTCGCCAACGACACGGACGCGGACCGGCACGGCATCGTCTCCGGCGCCGCGGGCCTCATGAACCCAAACCACTTCCTCTCGGCAGCGGTTGCCTATCTCTACCGCAACCGCGAATGGGGCAAGGACGTTGCGATCGGCAAGACGCTCGTTTCAACGAGCATGCTGGACCGAGTCGCCGCTGATCTCGGCCGCAATCTCCTCGAGGTGCCGGTCGGGTTCAAGTGGTTCGTCCCAGGACTCGTGGACGGCACCCTGGGCTTCGGCGGCGAGGAGAGCGCCGGGGCATCGTTCCTGCGCCGGGACGGCAGCGTCTGGACCACGGACAAGGACGGCCTGATCGCGTGTCTGCTCGCGGCCGAGTTGACGGCAAAGACCGGCCACAACCCGGCCGCAGCCTACGACGAACTGACCGCCAGGTTCGGCGCGCCGGCCTACAGGCGCATCGACGCTCCCGCCACACCCGCTCAGAAGGCCATCCTGTCCAAGTTGTCGCCGGAACAGGTCCAAGCCTCATCCGTGGCCGGCGAACCCGTGACGGCCGTCCTGACCCGCGCCCCGGGCAACGACGCGCCCATCGGCGGGGTCAAGGTCACAACGGAGCACGGCTGGTTCGCTGCTCGCCCGTCCGGTACGGAGAACGTGTACAAGGTCTACGCGGAGAGCTTCCTCGGCGAAGTCCATCTTGCCAAGATCCTCGATGAAGCCCAAGCGGTAGTGACTCAGGCACTGGCATCGGCCGGCTGAGTCGAGACGCCTCCGCTCGGACAGTCCTGGGGCGGTGCGGGGTAGCACCGGGCCTCACGTCACTCACCAAAAGAACCGGCGTTCGATGCCACATTCGGGCAGGTGCCGCCGGGCAACGACCAACCTGAACGGGCGACCCACTCAGGGGCAACCCAAAAGTACTGATCGGGTGGGCCGTAAGGCTGGTATTGGCTGACCGTCCCTCTCGTCTAACGTGTACGCGCACACGACCGCACTTATGAGTGTCAACGGTGGACCAGCCCGATCGTCAACAGAACGTAACAACCGTCAAGGGTCCGAGCCGGGCGGTAACCTCGCTTAGTCGCGAGTTCCGAGCCGTCCTCGCCAACGAGGAAGTGGCTGGGATAGGCCGCGCGGTGGCCCAGATCGTCCGCGGAAACGGATGGATCGAGGCCAAGGCTTCGGCCGTGCTCGCGGCGGCCATCGTCGGCTGGCTCGGCCCGGACGCCGTCCAGCCGCTCGGCTTCTTCGCCAACGGCACAGGTCCGGTGGAGGTTGCGGCGAAGGTCGGCAACTACTACCTGACCGGCCACGGGATCGAATCCGAGGACGATCTCACCCGCAACGCCTGCGAACGGCATCGCGCCCGGTTCAGCCAGTCACGGCTGGAGGACATGGATCTCGCCAAGCCGAATGCCCGCTTCACGATGGGCAGCCCCCTCGCGCAACGGGCAGCGGACAGACTGGCCGCAATTCTCTCGGAAGAGATCGATGGGGAAATCGCGAGAGTCGTCCTGGGGGCGATGTAGCCGCAAGGTCACTCGCGAAACAGCACGAAGTAGTGAAGCCGGCGCCAAAGGCGCCGGCTTCACTCGTTGTTGCGCGAGATGTCGAAGCCGGCGCCAAAGGCGCCGGCTTCACCCGCTACTGCGTTGGTCTTGCCGCTAGCAGGCGGCAGCTCCGAGCATCTTCCCGGTAGTGTCCAGACCGTAACCATACGGATAGACCGCTCCCTGGCAGGCCGTCTTGCCGATGCGCGGTGCATCGTCCGGAGTCTTGGGCCAGGTGTACGGAGTGGTTCCGGTGAACGGCTTGGTCCCGAGCAAGACGTCGGCCAGGCCTTCGTCCTCCGTTCCGGGCAGCCACGCGGCCACGACCGCATCCGCCTTGTCCGAAATGCCGGTAAGCATCACGGGCCGGCCGGAGATGATCACGACGACCAGCTTGTCGACCATCGGCTTGACCTTGTCGATCACGGCCAGTTCGGCCGGAGAGATCGCCAGTGTTGCCGAGTCGCCGACGCCCTCGGCGTAAGGAGGCTCCGCCACGACGACGATACCGACCTTGGCATGCGTGCCGCCGGCGAAGTTGCCGTTGGCGTCGAAGGTGACCTTGTCACCGAGCTTGGCCTCGAGCGCGGCCTTGAGGGTTGTGCCCTTGGTCACGTTCCCGACCTGGCCCTGCCAGCTGAGCGACCAACCGCCCAGCGATGTTCCGATGTCATCGGCGCCAGCGCCGGCAAGGAGCACGGAGCTGTCCGCGGCGACCGGTAGCGCGCTGCCGCTGTTCTTGAGCAGCACGGCCGACTCGCTGACGGCCTGGCTGGCAATGGCTCGGTTGGCGTCGGAGCCGACGGTTCCACCGGCACCGGCCGGCGGCATCGGGTTCTCGAAGAGGCCCATCTCGAACTTGACCCGCAGGATGCGTGTCACGGCGTCGTCGATGCGCGACTGGGCCACGTCCCCGCTCTGGACAAGGGCCTTAAGGGTGGTCTGGAACTTCTGCCAGTTGTCCGGGATCATGGCCATGTCTTCGCCGGCGTTGATCGCCGCCTTGACTGAGGCCGAGTAGTCGCCCGGGTTGATCTGGTCGATGGCGCCCCAGTCGGACACGACAAAGCCGGTGAACCCCAACTGCGTCTTGAGGATGTCCGTGATCCAATACTTGTCACCGGTGACTTTGCCGCCGGCCTGGGTGCCGGAGAAGGTGGTCATGATGATGCGGGCACCGTTCTTGACGGCGCTCTCGTACGGGGGCAGGAACATCTTGGTAATCGTGGCGTTGTCCAGCTTGTCTACGCCCTGGTCCAGCAGATAGGGTCCGTTGGGGCCCTGGGCTGTGGAGGAGCCGTAGGCCGTGCCGCCGTCACCCAGGAAGTGCTTGGGGTCGGCGACAACGGTGTTCGGGTCCGTCAGCTTCTTGCCCTGTAGGCCCGTCAGACAAGCTGTTCCGAGTTGGGCGACCAGATCCGTGTTCTCGCTATAACCTTCGTATGTGCGGCCCCAGCGGACGTCCTGGGGCACCGCAACCACCGGCCCGAAGGTCCAGCGCACGCCCGAGGCGTACATCTCGGCCGCGGTGGCCTGGCAGACCTGCGTTACAAGCGCCGCGTCACGTGTGGCGCCCAGCCCGATGTTGTGCGGGAAGATCGTGGTGCCGGTGATATGCGAGTCGCCGTGGACCATGTCCGCGCCGTAGATCAGCGGGATGCCGAGGCGAGTCCCGAGAGCAGCCTGCGCATACGAGTCGACCATCGAGTACCAGTTGTCCGCGGTGTTGACTCCGTCCGGATTGCCGTCGCCGCCGGATAGAACGCTGCCGAGCAGACCGGTCACGACCACGTTCGGATCCAGCAGCGCGCCGCCGGCCTTGTTCTCCACCTGTGACATCTGGCCGATCTTTTCGTCCAGGGTCATGGCCGCCAGCAACGCGGCGGCGCGCTGGTCCGGGGTCTTGGTCGTGTCCATCCAGGGCCGGGACGAAGTGCCATTCGGGATGGGCGTGGCGGGCGGTGTACCCGTAGGCGACGCGGTGCCGCAGGCGGCCATCGCAAAGGCCAGAGCCACAAGGCCGAGGCGCGCCACGATGGGGCGATTCGCCGCACGGCCGCGACTAAACGAGAAAGACATCTCTTCTCCCTACTTGGTCCGGCCGGGTCTAGGGCAACCGCTCCGGACAGTGGCAACATCGGGCTGGCCGGATCGTACCGCGATGATCGATTCCCGACCTCCGATCATCCAGACGGCGAGCGGCCCCGCTATGTTCATTCTCGGGCGGCTCAGCCGGGAAGACGCGGGCGCACTCGAACGTACGCCAGCCCGGCAGCAAGTGGACCTTCGGTAGTGGCATGGACGCCCGGCGCGCCCCGTGCTCGTGGATTCTGCGCGTCGAGGAGTGCAGTCCCGATCTCGTTCCCCAAGCGATGGAGGCGAGTGCGCGTCGGGAGATACACATCCGACACAGAGACTCGGCGTGGAGGTCATTCAGGTCGAATCTGCATCTGCGGACGCGCAGTTCGGCCGTATCGAGTCCTCGCAAAGCCCCGAGCGGTCGTTTCTGC
>DASVKT010000027.1:0-2050 GCA_036385235.1 Candidatus Limnocylindrales bacterium
AGCGGTCGTTTCTGCATCTCGCGACGCGCAGCAATGACGTGGACCGGACACACAGGCCGTCCGATTCGTCGGACATGTATCTCTGCACGCGCACCGATAGTCTGTGCCACGACTAAGGTCCACTTGCTGCCGGATCGGAAGGTGCGTGAGCGAGGAGCGCAGTTGCCAACGAGCCAGGCAAGCCTGACTTCAGGAATGCGCCGTGTGACGGCAATGCCACGTGTCCCGAACGGTGTCCGACGGCGAGCCAAGCAAGCTTGGCTGGTCCGTGAGCGAGGAGCGCAAGCGCCAACGAGCCAGGCTCGCCTGGCTTTAGGAATGCGCCCTCGGCCACGGCCACGCCGTTGCGGCTACGCCTCGAAGCGGCGGAAGACCGTGACTGCGTTCTGCCCGCCAAAGCCGAAGCCGTTGATGATCGCGGTGTCGACCTTCTTCTCCCGCTTGACCTTCGGGATGTAGTCCAAGTCGCAGCCCGGATCCGGGTTGTCCAGGTTGGCAGTCGGCGGCATCACGCCGTCGCGGATCGCTCCGATTGCGGCCAGGCCGCTCACCGCGCCGGCGGCGCCGAGCAGATGCCCGACGACGGACTTGGGCGAGCTGATCGCGACTTTGTAGGCGTGAGCTCCGAAGGCAGCCTTGATCGCCTTGGTCTCTGTCAAGTCGTTGAGCGGGGTGGACGTGCCGTGGGCCACGATGTAGTCCACTTCGTCCGGCGCAACGCCGGCGTCGCGGAGAGCCTTGGTCATGGCGCCGGCAGCACCGCGCCCGGACGGATCCGGGGCACTGATGTGGAACGCGTCGGCAGTCATGCCGCCACCGGCAACCTCGCAGAGGATGGTTGCGCCGCGAGCCATGGCGTGCTCGGCCGACTCAAGAACGATGACCGCCGCGCCCTCGCCGAAGACGAAGCCGTCGCGGTCGCGATCGAACGGGCGGGAAGCATGCGTGGGATCGTCATTGCGGCGCGAGAGGGCGCCCATGTTACCGAGTGCGGCAAAGGCGATCGGCAGAAGGCTGCCTTCCGAGCCGCCGACAAGGGCGACATCGACCTCGCCGCTGCGGATCATGCGCATGCCGTCGATGAAGGCGATGACGCTGGAGGCACAAGCCGCGATCTGGGTGATGACAGGGCCGGTGATGTGGTATTTCATCGAGATCTGGCAGGCGGCCATGGAGCCGGAGAGTGCGGGGATGGCGAAGGGCGAAACCTGGCCCGGGCCCTTGTCTGCGATGACCTGGGTGCCCTGGATAACCTGCTCGAGGCCGCCGCCGCCGGTGTTGAGGCAGACGGCAACGCGGTCGCGCTGGTCCGGGTCGTAGGCTTCAAAGTCGATGCCGGCGTCCTCAACGGCTTCAGCCGCAGCAGCCATGGCAAGGTGGATGAAGCGGCTCATGCGGCGGACCATCTTGCGGTCCATGGCCACGGTCGGGTCGAAGTCCTTGACCTCGGCCGCGATCCTGGTGTCCAGCCCGGTAGGATCGAACTGAGTAATCGGACCTACGCCAGAAACGCCGGCCAGGAGACCTTCCCAGTAGGCCTTGGCGGTATTTCCGATAGGTGTCACGGCCCCAAGGCCGGTGACGACAGTTCGACGGGCGGGATCCATGGTGGGCACAGGCCATCTCCTAGACATTGATCAAAGCGAAGGCAACCACAGTGGCGGTGCCCGGCTCATCGGCGCGACGGAAAAGCGTTCCGGCGGTGGGACTGCGGTCGGCGTCGCATGACCTCAAGCGGCGTAGCGACAATCGACTTGCGGATTGTACCGGCTGGAGGCCGGGCCGGGGTTTCGGAAGTGCTAAGGCAGCGAGCTCTTTCGGGCGTGAGCCTTTCCGTGCCCGATCTGCGAGGCGCTTTCGGGCGTGTCAGTCGCCCGTGTAGTGCTTGAAGATCAGCGCGGAGTTATGGCCGCCGAGACCGATATTGTTCGAAATGGCGTAGCGCAGCGGCTTCTCGATCGTCTCGGTCGCGATGTTGATGTTGCACTCGGGATCCGGCTCCACGTAGTTGAGCGTCCCGGGCACGGTCTGGTGGTAGAGGGATAACACC
>DASVKT010000028.1:0-15177 GCA_036385235.1 Candidatus Limnocylindrales bacterium
GAGGGCGCCGAAGGCGACGACTTCGACATCGAGGCCCTCGGGATAGCTCTTGTCGAAGCCGACGTAGACGATCGGCGGGCTCTTCTCGGCGAAAAGGCGAACGGCCTTGGCCACGACGGCCGGGTCCACGAGCGGGCAGTCGGAGGTGACGCGCACGATGGGGTCGGCGCTGAATTGCTCCGCGGCCCGGTAGTAGCGATCCAGAACGTCATCCTCGCTGCCGGAGAAGCAGGCGATCCCCTTGGTCCGGCAGAGGTCGCGGATCGGATCGTTGGCCGTCAGGTCGCCGGTGGCGACGACCACTTCCGCCAGCGCCTCCACGTGCCGAAGCCGCTCGACAACGCGGACCAGCATCGGCTTCCCGCCGAGAGGAAGGAGAACCTTGCCGGGAAGTCGCGTGGATCCCATGTGCGCCTGCACGATGGCGATCGGCCTCACAGGTCTTCCCATTGGATGGGGGCGAGAGCCTCCAGGCCCCGCGAGATGCGCCGGCCGATCAGTTCCTTGCGGCGCGTGGCCGAGATCCCCTTGAGCGGTCGAAGACAGATGAGATCCTCGGCCGACAGCTCTCGCCCGGCCTCGAGCGGTCGCGCTGCGTAGACACCTCGCCGGGCCCATTCGCGCTCGCCCAGCTCGGCCTCGACGGGCTCCTTGACACCCGAGCCGAGCGACGCTTCCAGCGCCCGGATGTCGCTCGCCATGTCGGCGAACTCGGCCACCGTGAGGGCGTAGGAGTGGTCCGGCCCCGGCTGGGCTCGGTCGAACGTGATGTGCTTCTCGATGAGCCGCCCGGCCAAGGCCACAGCGGCTAGGGCTGCGGCGTGGCCGGGCGTGTGGTCCGAGAACCCAACCGGCACACCGAACGCCGCTATCAGCGTCGCAACTGCGCGCACATTGGCCGCATCGAAAGTGGCCGGGTACACCGAGGCGCAATGCATCAGGGCAATCTGCGTTGCCCCGGCCGACTGCATCGTGCGCATCGACGCGTCTACTTCGGCGAGGTTCGCTGCGCCCGTGCTGACGACGAGCGGCAGTCCGGTCGCGGCAGCGGCCTCGAGCAGGTCCGTGTAGGTGAGGTCGCCCGAAGCGATCTTGAGCAGCGGCGCGCCGACTGCGACCAGATCCCGGACGGCTTGCATGTCGAAGGGTGTGGCCGTGAAGTGGACGCCGCATCGTTCAGCGGCCGCCTTCAGGTCCGGGAGCCAGGAGGAGGGGAGTGCCAGCCGTTCGAGAGTGGCATACCCGGGGTGGAACGGCGCGACCAGCGTCTCCGCTCTGAAGGCCTGGAACTTGACGCAATCGGCGCCCGCACCGGTCGCTGCCTCGATGAGCCGGATCGCTTCATCCAGGGAGCCATCGTGGTTGGAGCCGATCTCGGCGATGACATAGGTCGACGCGTCATCCCCGACGGGGCGTCCACCGACTGTGATCGTGCTAACCGGGGCAATGATAGGGGCCGTAGTGCGGTGATGGGGGATCCAGCCGGACGGAGCGTCAGGCCCCGCGAGCCATGACCGCTTGCATCCGGACCTCTTCGTGCTCGCGAGTGCCGAGCTGCTCGCGGACCAGATCCAAGAAGTGGTGGAGTCTGAATGGCTTCTGGATCAGGCCGTTTGCGCCCGCATCGCTGGCCGCGATATCGTCCGGCGACTGGCCCGTAAGGATCAGGACCCGCATCCCGCCCAGCGACGAATCGCGGCGCATGTCTGCCGTGAGCTGGTATCCGTTGCGATCCGGCAGGCCGACATCGATGATCGCCAGCTGGGGCTGGTACTGGAGCGCAAGAGCCTCGCCCTCTGCGGCGGTGTGCGCCGTCAGCAGGTGAACATGAAGGCCCCGCATGGCCGCCTCGAGCGCTCCGTGGACATACTCATCGTCATCGACGATGAGCACACAAGGGAACCTTGTGTTGGCGGAGTGGAGGGGCGTCGGGCTTGTCATGCGAGCAAAAGGTAGCCCACAGGCAGGTACCCTGACATGCGGTGTTTGCATGGTATTTGGGAGGACTTGCCCGGTCCGAGGCTACTTTTCCGCGACGAGTCGCGGTTGTCTACGAAATCCGGCCGATGCCGGCCCTTCCGTTTCCCTTTACGGGCGTTTGTAGAAGGTCAATCCGGAAGGCAGCAAGCCAATCGCCCGAACGTTCGGGATCGACTCCGTCGCGCCGAGGAAGAGCAGACCGCCGGGCCGAAGAGCCTCGGTGAAGCGCTTGTAGAGTTCGGTCTTGGCCGTCTCGGTGAAGTAGATGACCACGTTGCGGCAGCAGATGATGTCGAAGGGATGCTCGTGCGGGTCCTTCAGGAGATCGTGACGGCGCCAGGTGATAGGAGCCTGAAGTTCGGGCCGGGCTTCCCAGCTCTTGTTGTCCAGCTGGCGGAAGAACTTGGCTCGCCGGGCAGGTGAGACGCCTGCCATCTGGGATTCGGTGTACTGGCCCTTCTTGGCGCGGGAAAGGGTCGTGTCGTCCAGGTCCGTGGCCAGAATGTAGATTGGCGTATGGGGGGCAAGCTCGCGGGCGAGCATCGCGATGGTGAACGGCTCGAACCCGAGCGAGCAGCCGGCGCTCCAGATTCGCACGGAGAGCTGACTCGTGAGCATGGGCTTGAGGTGCTGGGCCACGAGGGCGTCCCACGCTTCCGGGTTTCGGAAGAACTCGCTGACGTTGATCGTCAACATGTCCAGGAAGGTTTGCCTGAGCGCCGCGTCCTGAGAAACCTTGACCAGCAGTGCGTCCGCGTTCGCGAAGCCGCGGGCAGTCGAAAAGCCGTTGACTCGCCGCCAGACCTGGGCGGGCTTGTACTGGGTCAGGTCGATGCCCAGCAGCTTGCGTACGCTCTCGGCCATGCGGTCGTAGGCGACCTGATCCAGGTCCGGTACAGGGCTGAAGATCGGCAGAGCGCCGGCCAGCCGTTCGGAGCGAGGCTGTGTTTCCATCACGCTAGGTATCGGCGCATACCTCGTTGGAATTGACCTGCCCGAGCCTGATTCAAGGGTTGCGGAGCACGATGAATGGTCCGCCCAGCCTCAAGGGGGGATGGCCGGGACCGACACCTTAAGCATGTCGCCCTTCCCGCTGATCTCGCCGGCCCCGCCGGGATACGAGCCGGTGCCCGCCCGGATACTGACCGAAATTTCGATATTGCCCTGCGACCTGTACATCTGGCGCGGACCGCGACCCGTTCTTTACGCCATGAAGGGTGGAGATCTGCACAAGGTCATCGCCCGTGCCCAGCGCGGCATGTCGTTCCTTGTCCGCGAGATCGACTCGGACCTGCTGAGGGGCGCGCTGGCGGCATCGCTGCCGAAGGTTCTGGCCAACCAGCACGTGGCCCCGATCGAGCGCAGCAAGACCGCCTACTCCATCGCGGCCAAGGTCCTGATCCCGGTCTTCACGCGCGAGAACGCCCTCGACCGCGACGGTCTGCTCCTCACCCACCAGGCGATCGACGCGATCACGCTCCACCTGATCGAGGACGAGGAGATGGTCTGGGCCATGGTGGCTACGATGCAGAGGCATCTTGCGACGCATACCCACGCCATCAACACGGCGGTCTACGGCATCGTTCTGGCCCGCTTCATGAAGTTCGGGCCGCCCGACACTATCCGCGACATCGGCCGCGGTGGGTTGCTGCACGACATCGGCAAGAACCGCGTTCCGCGTGCGGTGCTGGACAAACCGGCGGCCCTGGATGCCGCCGAGTGGCAGGTGATGCGGACCCACGTCAAGGCCGGCTACGACATGATCGTCCGCGCCCTCGGCTACCCGCCCTCATATGCCCACATCATCGCCGAGCACCATGAGCGCTGCGACGGCTCCGGCTATCCGGGTGGACGGCTGGCGGCCGGAATTGCCCCGGACTCGCAGCTCGTCGGGATCGTCGATGCTTTCGACGCCTTGACGACGCGGCGGCCCTATCGGCTCCCGGTGAGCGCCTTCGAAGCTCTTCACGTCATGCGCGTCTCGATGAAAGGCCAGTTCAGCGACGAGGTGCTGCGCGAGTTCATCAAGCTGCTCGGTGGCTTCAATGCCGCGGCGGCGGGGATGGAGGGGGCGGGGGATCTCGCCGGGGCCGGGGACTTGGCCGGGGTTGTGAGGGTTGCCGGCTGAGACCGGCAGGCTGAATCAGCGATTCGCGGCGGCCCGGCCGGCGTGCTCCGCGGCCCAGCGATAGGCTTCTGCCCATTCCGCGGCCCGGTCTGCGGCCCGGTACTCGGCCAGCACTCGCTCGCGGGCGCGGCCGGCGATTTCGGCGCGCAGGGCGGGGGAGCGGGTGAGGGATCGCAGCGCCTCGCGCCACTCGGCCTTGTTGCGGGCCAGTAGTCCATCCACTCCGTCACGGATGACGTCGTACGGGCCGCCGCCCCTCAGCCTGGAGGCGATGGTCGGCGCCCAGGCCATGGCGTACTCGAGCCAGTGCAACTCAGACCGGCCGCGGTTGAAGGGATCGTCGGCGACCGGCGCGAGGCCGATGTCCGGCCGGGCTTCCACCAGGGCTCGCGCGAACGCCGGCGCGCCGCGCACGTACGGCGCAACCTCGTCCGCAACGGCGCGCACCGCGTCGCTGTCTCCGCCAAGCCAGACGCGGCGCGCGTTCGGGGTCGATCTCACCAGCTCGTCGACGCCGTCGCGGCAGACGGCATAGTCGCGCAGGCGGAGGGGTACTCCGTAGAACAGGAGACGTGGGTCGCCTTCGCGTTCGGGCTCGGACGCGCGGTCGGGCTCGGACGCGCGGTCGGGATACCAGGTCGGCTCTATGGCGTTCCGAATCAGCCGCACGGCGTTGCTGTGCTTGCCGGCCATCCGTTCCAGCGGCGGCGTCGAAACCGTCACGAGATCCGCCCGGCGGAGCATCGACTGGATCATGTCGGCCTCCAGCCCCGCAATGGCCGAGTGGCCGGACCAGGCCGGCATCGCCAGCAGATCGTCGTCGGTCTCGTACATGACGGCCCGGCCGCTCAGGAACGACGGGTCGGATTCCAGACGGGCCCAGAGCGGACGCAACAGCCTGTCCAGTGGCCCGCGGACGTGATGGCCGGTTGCCGCCGCGTGCAGGCCGATCTCCGCTTCGGACCGTGAAGCTGTGTCACATTCCTGGCAGGCGGCCGAGGTGAAGTAGTAGCGCCGAAAGAGAATGACATCCGCCCAATCGAGATCCGTTCTGTCGATCTCGAACTTGCCGGCGTCGAGCGCCTCTTGAGGTCGGTCTTCCCAGCCCGGGGCGAATTCCACCTGGAGCTGCGTCCAGGGCCGCAGGTTCACTCCCAGCGCGGCCAGGTAGTTCCACGTACATGCCCGCGCGAAAGACATCGCAACTGCCGGCGTCGAGCGCGCCGTACACCAGGACGTTGACTTGAGCGGTCATGCGGCGGACGGTGCCACACCGAGTTGCGCGAAGCAACTACCCGGGGGAGGTATGCGGCGTTGACGAGGAGTCATGTCTGAGTCTCAGGCCGCTGCCGCCGGGATGGATGGGGCAGGAAACCTGGCCGGGGTAATGAGGGTTGCGCGCTGAGAAGCTACCGATCCCCGGCCTCGTATGTGACCGAGCCGTTGCTCGGAATGAGATAGCCGATATCGCGCCTTCGGGCCGCGGCGTCGGCGAGTTCTTCGGCGTACTCGTCGCCGGAGACCTCGTGGCCGATTAGCCCGAGGCGATAGGGGACGTCAGCAAAGACCCGGAACCCAATCTCGGCTAACCAGCTGTCGATCGGCCGTCGCCATGAGAGCGTGGCCGGCCCGTTCCAGGCGTATGTCGTCCCGAGGCCCCAGCTCGATGGCCAACTCGTAGAATCCGCCTGTCCAGTTGTAGTCGTCATCGATGTCGGCACAGTTGCTCATGCCCCCATCATGCCGGTCCAGGCCGCGTCGCATCAGCGAACGGCCGGTCACGAGTCCGGGCGCATTCCGATTCTTCGATGCCGGTTTCGGCAACTTTCGGTCGGCCGGCTTTGGAGACAGCGAAGCTGTGGCCGCGTACTTTGCGTTCGGCAACCACCTGATGGGGTGTGCGGCGCAAGACACTGCTGCGCTACGCGTGATGCGAAGACCTCATGAAGACGGTCAACCCGGTGCCGACGTTGCATCCCGCCGGCCGGCGAGTCCCAACCCTGTGGCGGCGGCTTGGATGCCTGGTTCGTCCTCAATGCCAACCTGGGTAGCACTACGCAAGATTCTGCGGGTTCGCGAAGCGCGAGTGCCAGGACCGAGGCCGAACTCACGAGGCGGACGCGCTCGAATGGCTCTCCTGACGGCTATTCCCGGTACAACAACGAGGCGAAGGGGCACATAACGCTTCTGGGGTTGGCATTGAGCGGGAAGTTGGGCCGATTCGGTCCGTATCGCCATCCTGCCGGGCGTCGAGCAGAACCGGCCTAGTGTCCCGATTCGGAAGAAGCTGGCCCCTTCCGCACCGGCCGGCCGTGCTCGGCCGGTGCCAGACGAACCGTCCAGGAACTAGCGGATCGGGACATTAGACGCCGCCCGGCGGGAGCGGGGCGCTGGCGGCGGCACACTCGCAATGGCGGGGAACCCTCCGTGCCCGCGCCAGGTCGCGGCGATGACGATGGCCGGCCTCGCCTCTACGCGACCTTGCGCTTCTGCTTGGCCGGGGCCGCCTCGGACTCGGAGTGGCCGCCGTCCGGCGGCGTGGCGCGCGACGCGGAGTGCTCCAGCAGGGCGGCGATATCGACGACCAACCCAACCGCGCCGTCGGCCATGACCGTGGCTCCGGCCAGGCCGGCTCGCTCGCCGGTGACTTCGCTCAGGGACTTGAGCACGATCTCGTGCTGGCCCACGAACTCATCCACTGCCAGAGCCATCTCGGTGCCGCGTGACCGCACGACAACCAGGTTGATGAAGCCGCGGTCGCTCGACTGAAGTGGCCGGGGCGGATCGCCCAGGGCGTTGTCCAGCCGTTCGACGGGGATAACCCGGTCTCGCAGTGTCAGGACGTTGTGGCCGCGAACGCGAGCGAAGGACTTCTCCTCGACGCGCAGGGTCTCGACGACGCCCGTCAGCGGCAGCGCGCAGACGCGCGTCCCGGACTTGACGAGAAGGGCGCCGATGATGGCCAGGGTCAGCGGCAGCGACAGCGAGACGCGCGTGCCTTGACCCGGCGTGCTGGCGACATCAACCCAGCCGCCCAGGTGCTCGATGTTGTTGCGGACGACGTCCATGCCAACGCCGCGGCCGGAGACTTCGGTCACGACCTTGGCCGTGGAGAAGCCCGGCATGAAGATGACGCGCAAGATCTCGGCGTCGCTGGTGAGGTCGGCCTGATCCTTGGACATCAGGCCCTTCTCGACGACGGCACGTCGCATTGCTGCCGGGTCCATACCCTTGCCGTCATCCTCGACGGTGATCAGGATGCGGCCGTCGGAATGGCGGGCAGTTAGGCGAACGGTGGCTGGAACCGGCTTGCCCAGGGCGCGTCGCTCTTCGGGAGTCTCCACGCCGTGGTCCAGAGCGTTGCGGACGAGGTGGCCCAGCGGGTCGCCGACCTCTTCCAGAACGGAGCGGTCCAGCTCGGTTTCCTTGCCCTCGATGACCAGCTGGACTTCCTTGTTGAGCCGCTGGGCGATGTCGCGGACGACACGCGGGAAGCGGTTGAAGACCGTCTCGATCGGCAGCATGCGCAGGCCGGTGACCTGGTCCTGTAGCTGGCTGGCGATGCGGGCGAACTGCTGGCTATCCTCGTCTGCCTGGCGGGCCAGCGGATCGTCGCCGAGCCGGGTCGCCAGAAGTTGGGCGCTTTGCGCCAGTCGGGTCTTGTGGACGACGAGTTCGCCGACGAGGTTCATCAACTCGTCCAGGCGGGAAACATCGATTCTGATTGTCTGCTGGGCGGCCTTGAGACGATCGCCGGCGACAGCCATGCGCTCTCCCTGAGGCAAGCCTCGGGCTTCGGCGCCGAGATCGGCCTGGCGGCGTTCGGCTACGCCGGGAGGACCCGCCGTGTTTTCGTCGTCGAGGCGGGCGGCGCCGAGCGGCGCGACGGAATCGGCCGGACCGTAGACGTCAACGCTGAGCGGCTTGACGGAGGATTCCGTGCTGCCTGAGCCCAACGGCGCGGCGACGGCCTCTACTCCGACGACATCGTCAATTGCGGCCAGGTGCTTGCGAAGGTCCAGCAGCTCGACCGGGCGGCCCTTCACGAGCATCGCCAGGAGCGTGCTTCCCAGCCCGGACTCGATCTCCGCACGATCTGGTACGGAGGCGACCAGGCCGCCGGTCTCGTCGGCCTCGAGGACCAGCTGCAGCAGGCGAACGGGTTGCCACTCGCTCATCGGGTCGATGCGGCACACAAAGATGGAGCGCGGCTCGTTACCGCCCGGGGACTCGGCTAGGAGGCGATTGATGAGCGGCGCGACGGCGATGTTGCTGACGCCTTCCCCGGCCGCGGCGATCTCTTCGGCAACTTCCGCGGCGACTTCCGCGGCGGCCGTGTCGACGGCTTCGGCGGGGGCGCTCGGCGAGGGGACGACGGTCGGCTTGGCCACGGGCCCGGGCATGGAAGAACCGGCAGCGGCGGCCGTGGCAGAAGACAGAAGTTCGCGAAGCTGCTTGGTCAGTGGCTCCGACGCCTCTGTCAGGGTCTCGCCTTCCTGGACTTCGGCGACCAGCGCGCGGAGCACGTCGATCGTCGCCAGCAGGACATCGGCGAATGGCTTGACGTCGTGGAGAGCGCCGCTTCGGAAGGCGCCGAAGAGGTCCTCCATGGCGTGCGTTAGTTCCGTCATGCGGCGGTGGCCGATCGTCGCCGCGGAGCCCTTCAGAGTGTGCGCCGCGCGGAAGACTTCGTTGACCACGCCGGCATTAAGGGCCTGCTCGAGATCGAGCAGCCCCTGTTCGATCCGTTCGATCTGCTCCATGGACTCATCCGTAAACAGACGATCGTCGCCTTCTTGCAGATCGAAGGTCAGATGCATCTCAGACGGCCTCTCGGAGTGCAACGTGGAGTTTCACGTCGCCGTAGGCGGTGGTCAGCGGGACCACAAGTCGCTGAATCTCGACGGTTGAAAGGCGTGCCCCGCGACCGACGAGAACCAGGGGCGGGTTGATTACGGTCTCAACGCCTTCTTCGGCCAGGCCGATGCCGGCGGTGCCCGCGATGACGTTGGCCATTTCCGCGATGCCGCTTTGGCCGATTCCATCGAGTTCCGTGGTCTCTTGCCCGAGGATCGCGCCGATGAGCTTCAGAGCCACGGATTCTTCCATGGACAGATACACGGATCCGGACAGCTGGCCGCTGACGCCGATGACCGCAGTAACGTCTTCGGTCGTGTACGGGTTGCCTTCGAGTAGAAGGCCACCACGCACGACCGGCAGACCCGTTTCCTTGCTGATCACGCTCAGGGCGGACTGAACGTAGCGGTTGACTATCTGAACTCTCATGGCTATGCAGCCCCGGCTAGTGCGTTCTGGTCCTCGAGACCGAACAGACCATCCAGCTCGAGGAGCAGGACGAGCCGGTCGCCGAGCTTGGCGATGCCTCGCAGATATTCGGCATCGGCGCCGGAAGCGACGCCAGGCGTCGCCTCGACTGATTCGAGCTGAAGAAGCAGGACTTCGGAGACGCTGTCGACGATGAGCCCCACCCTCGTGGACGAACTCTCCGCGACGACGATACGGGTCTCTTTGGTCGGCTCCGTGGCGCGCATCCCAAATCGACAACGCAGATCGACGACGGGGATGATTCGGCCGCGCAGGTTGATCACGCCCATGACAAACGAGGGTGCTCGCGGCACAGGGGTGATCGGCTGATGGCGGATGATCTCAAACACCTTGGCGATGTCCAGACCGTAGTGTTCGTCGGCCAGCTCGCAGACAACGATCTGCAGCTCGCCGGACCTGCCGCTGCCGTTGGACGTTGGTTTCTCGGCCACGGTTCGTTTCTCCTTACTCACGCTCCGGACGCGATCCGGCTGCGGGCTCTTGTCCTAGGTATCGGTGCTTTCTGGCACATGGTGAGTCAGGGCCAACCCTGATCCGTATCTCAGGATGCAATCTCCGAACGATCTGGGAATTGGGCCCGCTGGTCGGATTGCGAACTCCGTTCGGCCGCTTCCGCCTTCTCACCGTTGCACCATTTCGCAACTGCAGCGGCCAGGTGATGGAGCGGCAGGACGAGGTCCGTCAGACCCGCTTCGGCGACCGCGGCCGGCATGCCGTAGATCGTTGACGTGGCGGCATCCTGCGAGAAGACCGTCCCGCCGTGCTGCTTCACTGCCCGGGCACCTTCGCGGGCGTCAAAGCCCATTCCGGTCAGAACGACGCACAGCAGGCGCTCGCGCCAGATCGGCGCCACGGCTTGCAGGGTCACGTCGGCGGCAGGACGGACCCCATTTACCGGTGGCAGATGGACCAGCTGGATCCGGCCGCTGGTCGAGCAGATCATGTGACGGTCACCCGGGGCGACGAGGATCTCGTCCTCGACCAGCACGTCCTCGGACGTGGCTTCGGTGCATCGCAACTGGCCGGCGGAATCCAGGCGGGCGGCCAGCGATGCGGTGAAGCCGGGTGGCATGTGCTGGACGATTGCCATGGCGGCGTGGAGTTCGGAGGGCAAGCCCTTCACGAACGTGTGGAGGGCGCTGGGGCCGCCGGTTGAGGAAGCCACCACGACGAGCTTGCGAGCAGCGATCTTCGGACCCGTCCTGGGCGGCCGCTTGGGTGTCGCCGGCACGACGGGCGGGCAATTGCGGGGCACGTAGCCCGTTGGTGTCGAAGGGGTAGGGGACAGCTGGTTTGCCAACGCGGCGGCTTTCGCCGCTGCGTTGTTGATCACAGTCAGATTCATGGCCGCGACCTGGCGATGGCGCAGGAACGCGGCTTCGGACATCGACGCTGCGGCTTCGATCTTGCCGACGAGTTCTTTGCCGACGCGACCGATGTCGATCGAGAGCGAGCCGGAAGGCTTCGGCACAAAGTCGATGGCGCCGAACTCGAGGGCATCGAAGGTGATCTGGGCGTTCTCGGTGGTCAGGCTCGACAGCATCACGACGCGGGTGGGCGTTTCGAGCATCAGGCGCTTGAGCATCCCCAGGCCATCGAGAACGGGCATCTCCACGTCCAGGGTGATGACGTCCGGCTTCAATTCACGGGCGAGCCTTAGCCCGTCTTCGCCGTTTGCGGCGACGCCCACGACCTCGATGCTGGAGGCCTCGCCCAGGAGGCGGCCGAGGGCATGGCGCATGAAGGCAGAGTCGTCGCAGATCAGAACTCGGATAGGGGCCATCGTGAGATCCGACTCTTGCTTGGCTGCCGGCGGAGCCTGGAGGGGGGACCCTGCGGTCCCTCTCCGGTCGCCGGATGGTCGTTCTGGCTCAGGCCGCCAGCAGCTTGTTGACGGCTGCGAGGACTCGATCGGGCGCGAATGGCTTCACGACGAAGTCGCGAGCGCCGCGCTTGATCGCATCCATGACGATTGCCTGCTGGCCCATTGCGGTCAACATTGCGATGCGGGCGTGGGGGTCCTTCGAGCGGATCTCGGCCAGGGCTTCCAGGCCGTCCATCTCGGGCATCGTGATGTCCATCAAAACGCAATCGGGCCGCTCGCGGAGGTAGATCTCCACTGCCATGCGCCCGTTCTCTGCCTCGAGGACCTGATGGCCAGCCTCGACGAGCAACTTGGCCGCGCGTAGACGCATGAAGGCCGCGTCGTCTACGACGAGGATCTTAGCCATCGTCGGTTCTCCTACTACTCCTGGGATTACAACTCTGAAATTGCAGACAAGCTCTTGATTAGGAATCGGCCGTCGGCTACTTCAAGTTGAACCGTTCGACCTGCATTTCCACCAAGCGCGGTAGCGGCGAACTTGTACCCTCTCACTTTGAGGGCGGCTTCCATCGAATCCGCGTTTCGCTTGCCAATTGCGAGGCCCCCGCCGATCGTCAGCATCGCGGCAGCGCCTGCTGCCTTGAAGATGGAGCGACTCAGGACGGCGCCCTTGGCCTCGAGTGCCTTGAGGTAGGTATCGAGGCCTGTGTCAATGAACTTCACCGGGCTGGCGTTGTTGGCCGGACCGCTCGGCAGCATGAAATGGGCCAGGCCGCCTACCTTCGTTCGGGGATCCCACACCGCGACGCCGATGCAGGAACCCAGGCCGTAGGCCACGAGGTGGGAGTCCGCGCTAGAACTCAGGACCATCTCGCCTATGCCGGCCACCAGGAGGCTGGGGCTCTCGATGAGGGTCATATGCCGATGGCTCCGAGCGCGTCCAGGAGCACGTTGAGGCTCTCGGGGCGCGGCAGAACAAAGAGAGACCCGTCGATGGCACTGCCGCCTTCGCTGAATGTGGTCTTGGCGGCCAGCACCTGATCGGCATCGCTGACGAGGTCCAGCAGGACGGCATCGAGCACTGCACCGGCCATCTCGACGATGACCTGAGGCGGTGTAGGCATGACGGGCTCGTGCAGATGCATCCCGAGTTCGTTCATGAACGCGGAGATGGTCACGTTGCCGGCCTCCTGGAGGGCGGACAACTCGAGCTCGTCGTAGACGAGGATGTCGGCGGATTCCTCCATCGGCAGCTCGCCCGGGCCGAGAAGGCCGGCCAGGAGAATCTGAGCCAGGCGGTGGGCGTCGGCGGGGGAGAAGATCAATAGAGCATGGCCCTGCAGGGAGCCCGTGATGCCGACATATACGGCCAGTATTACGGACTCGGGGCCGCCGGCCATCGCCATCACTTCTGAGGCGGAGCAGCGCCGGACCATTGGGGTTTGGACTTCGATGATCTGGCCGCTCATTGAGCCCAGGGCCTCGCCGGCGCGCTTCAAGGCCCGCCCGAAAGTTCCTGCGACGGCGTTTTGTCCGGCTTCGGAGAGCGTTAGCGACATTTCGTCGGATCCCTTGAAATGGTGGTGCCGGAGGTCGTGATCCGGGCCCTCGACGGGCCGGAGGTCGCGACCGGCAGGACCGCTGTTGATCCTGACGGGGCTTCGGTTGAGCGCACCCCGGACTTGAACTTGGGGTCGGGCATCGAGGGATCGGTGGGACGACGCTGGGCGCGCCGAATTATCGGCCGGACGTCGTCGGACGCGCCGAATTATCGGGAGTGATCGGGGGGTTTCGCCGAGCAGACGAAACCGAGGGTGTCGGACTCTCGGGGCGGCTTTCGCTCCGGCCTATGGCCGGTAACGACTCATCGTCTCGATCATCTGGTTGACTGAGCGTGGCGGGATCGCACGAAGGATGCGACCATCCGAGTCCACGACCATCACCTGGAGCTGTTTGCTCTCAGGATCGATCTGGAACACGGCATACGCCTCGGTCAACCCGTCCGGCCCCTTGAAGGAGACGTCTGGACCGGCCTGCTTGGCGAACTGATCCCGGGCTGGCGCCGCCGGAGCGGAGAACAGCTTCGAGACCGCCGCCGGAAGGGCTCCGGTTGCGACGAGTGCCGTTGGGAGAAGGTCGTTGGTTGCCATGATTAGCTAAGGAGTCGGGTTAACCCCTAGGGACTTGACCCTTTAGGGGTTCCACCTGAGAGGGTAAACACCGATTCCGTTGGCAACGGGCACCACATCGGCGGGATCGCCCCGCAGGCCCCTAACCGCGCTGGCTACCGACTGTCGGTGGCCGGTGGCCGGTGGCCGGTGGCCTGTGGCCGGTGGCGGCCCGGCGTTCCTTCGGCGACGCCCGGATTCGCGCTCAACTTCACCCGGGGTGATGCTAAGGGCCGGAACTGGCAACCCTCGCGCTCAACTTCACCCGGGGTGATGCTAAGGACCAGGCGGCCCAGTATCGACGGTATTCTGAGCCTCGACGCTCGGCACCAGCCCACCCGCTGAGCGCGAATTCATATTCATGGGTCGCCGATGTCGCCGCCCGACCCGCATCGAGCCTCCGGGAACGTGCTTTGCATCACCCGGGGCAGAGATGAGCACTGGATGAGCACTGGATGATGCTGCGGACCCCGGAGCCGATGTCGCCGCCTGACCCGCATCGAGCCGCCGGAACGTGCTTTGTATCACCCGGGGCAGAGATGAGCAGGTACCAGGCGCGCGACGGTCGTGAGCCGGGAGAGGTCGATCGTGTCGTCTGGCCACGCGGCTAGTGTCGCTTGCTGGGCCGCGGCGGGCCTTCCCAGCCGTTCGGGGACCCCTACAGCGTGGTTTCGAGCAGCCCCAGCTTGAGGGCCATGATCGCGGCCTGCGTGCGGTCCGCCGCCCGAAGCTTCCAGATGATGTTCTGGACGTGCTTCTTGACGGTGTCTTCGGTGATGGAGAGGTGGCCGCCGATCTCCTTATTCGTAAGGCCTTCGGCCACGAGGAGCAGGACATCGTGCTCGCGGGGCGTGAGGGCGTACTGCTCGGCGCGTTGGCGGGCGGACTCGCCGGCCGGGGGCGCTTCGTCGCGTGTGGCCAGCGCTTCACGCAGCAGCTGTGGCTCCACGGCCAGCTGGCCGTTGGCCACGTTGTGAAGAGTTTGGATGACTTCGGCGGTGGTGGCGTCCTTCAACAGGTAGCCGGCGGCGCCACGTCGGATGGACTCCAACACGTAGCGGCGGTCGTCGTACAGGGTGACGATCACGACCGCGATACGAGGGAGCTTGGCCTTGATCCGCTCCAGGCAGGCGAGGCCGTCCATGCCCGGCATCCGGATGTCCAGCAGGACCATGTCCGGGTTGAGTTCCTCGGCGAGCTTGAGGCCTGACTCGCAGGAATCGCCTTCGCCGACGACTTCGATCCAATCGGCCGCCGAGAGCATCGCGCGCAGGCCGCGTCGAGCCATCTCGTGGTCGTCTATCAGCATGACCCGCGTGCGCTCACTCACGACTTTGCTTCTCCGTTCCGTCCTCCGGCAGCGGTGTCGCTGCTGGCTCCAGGGTACCCGGCCCGAGTTCCCGCGTGTCGGGCGATTGGTATGGAAATCCGCACCACAGTGCCAGAACCTATTGAACTACGTACTGAAGATACTCCGCCTAGCCAGCGTGCCTGTCTTGTGAGTCCCAACAGGCCCAGGCCGCCGCCCTGTCGGCGTCGCTCGGCCGCCGCCGGATCGAAGCCCTGCCCGTCGTCCGAGATCGTAAGGACCGCCCGACCCTTGGTCGCCCGGAGTTGAGCCCGGACCGTTCTTGCCTGGGAGTGGTGGACGGCGTTGGTCAGAGCCTCGATGGTCATGCCGTAGAGCGCCTGCTCGACCCAATCATCCATTCGGGGCAGTTCGCCTTCCA
>DASVKT010000029.1:0-3587 GCA_036385235.1 Candidatus Limnocylindrales bacterium
CCGGACAACTACGTCGAGTTCTACGACCGGCTCCAGGAGGGCGCGGACTAGGGGACCGGCCCGCAGGAGCGGGGACCGGCCGCAGGAGCGGGATACACTGCCGCTTCGACCGTGCCGCTAGCCGCACATGTCGGGCTGGACTGGCGCAAACTCCGGTAGTAGGAAGCGTCGAGAATTCGTTTTGTCGACGGTAAGGCTCGGCGCCAAGGCCAAGGTTGGTAGCCCAGATCTTCGCGCCCCAGCCAGGTCCGCGCCCGCCACCGCGCCTTCCCGCCGAGGCCGCGACGGCCCGATGGGCTGCCGGATGCCTGGCGCGAGTTAGAGGATGCAAGTAGCAGGGAGTTGGGATTGTGAAGGACTCCGCAAGCACGATCGGCGGTCTGATTGACAGGGTTGGCGTCTCCATCGTTGGCTCGGTGGACGAAGATGGATTCCCCAACTCCAAGGCGATGCTTCCACCGCGGATGAGGGAGGGGATCAGGTTCCTCTTCTTCACGACCAATACTTCGTCGATGAGGGTCGGGCAGTTCGCCCGCAACTCCAAAGCCTGCCTCTACTTCTTCGACAAGAGGTACTTCAAGGGCGCCATGCTCAAGGGAACGATGGACGTCCTCCAGGACGCTGCCACGAAGCAGATGATCTGGAGGGATGGCGACGAGATGTACTATCCGGGCGGAGTGATGGATCCCGACTACTGTGTGCTCAAGTTCACTTCTCGAACCGGCCGGTACTACAGCAACTTCCATTCCGAGGACTTCGAGATCGAGTAGGGGGCAGGCCGCGAGGGGCGGATCAGGCGGACCCGGGCGATTTGAGGCGCGAGGTAGATGTCGGACACGAGCGGCCGACGTGATCAACCCCGACGCGACAGTCGCTCGCCCGCCATTACCAGCCGCGTTGTCGAACGAACGATCGGTGGTGCGGCCTTGGCTTGTGGTTCAGAGCCCCAGCATCGCCCGCAGTCGCGCCGGGTCCACCGTGCCCTGGTTCGCGTGGCGCGGACCGGCCTTTCGATCGTTCCACTCCAAGTCCTTGAGCAGGGCGTCCAGCTCACGTCGCGCGGCTTTGTCTGCGGCCGCCTGGCGTGGAGTCAGTCCGCCGAGAGCAGGGATCGGCTCGTCGAGCCATTGCTTCTCAAAGCCGCGCATCGCTTCGGCCATTGCCGCTGCGACCTCCGGGCTGTGGGCCAGGAACTCCTGGTCCGCGCTTGGCTTGGCGGGCCGTCGCCCAGAACGGGCCTCCGCCAGCAGCTCGTCGATGCCGCTCTCATCGCGCTTGATGAGCCGTGCGCCTGGAGCGGCACGCAGCAGCGTTCGTTCGAGTCGGGCGGCCCGCTTGACTGAGTTGGTGTCGAGAGTGGCGACGTCGCCGACGATCACGATGGAGCCGCGGATCCATTCCCGGCCGTGGCCTTCGTACCACTCGACAAAGCGGCCTTCGCCCTCGTCCCGAAGTTTGCGGCTCAGGGCGGCTGCCGCGGCGTCTGCATCCGGCAGCCGGTAGGTCGCATTGATCAGCGCCATTGGCTCGCCCTCGGTGTTCTGCAGGACCGGCGGTGCGGCCGGCGTCGCTATCCACCGGGCCAGCGCCACGCCGTCGCCCGACCGGATCAGGTCCAGGGCTGCGGAGCGTCGGTTCCGAGAAATGCCGACTGCGTCCGACGAGTAGACCGAACCGTGCCCGTCCGGCATCAACCGAACGCAGATCACGTCAAGCGGCTCCACTCCCATTGAAAGTGAGACGTCGGACAACTCGATGGGCCCGTCGTCGGGGGCGAGCATGTCGTGAATAGTCAGGCCCTTGCCCCGTCTCACCGACTCGACCTCGGCGAGAGTGCGCCTGGTCCCGAGCCAGCTATTGGCGAGGGCTGCCTCCGCGGCCGGCAGGTTCGGTCCCTCTATCTCGATGAACCTGGCGAGTTCGCCACGGTCGTAGAGGGCGATGTCCGGGAGGAGTACCGGGGACAATTCCTCGATCAACTCCGGGTTTGGGCTCTCGTCCGCGGGTGCGCCCTTTGCGCGCTTGCGTCCCACGGGCTTACTGATGTCCATGAAGACGCCGGCCACAGTTCGCGCCGTGTCCGATCGGCTCAGCCATATGTCGAGCTTGTGACGCAGGGCGTGGTGCGGCTCGACGGCCATGACGTCGCCTGAGCGGTCAAGATGACAGTGCTTGTACTTTCGGCCGGACCCGCAAGGGCACGGCTCGTTTCGGCCGGTCGCGGGAAATGCGGGCCGGACGATTGCCTCCAGCCATGCTCGGTCGACATCGTCCGTGGGCACTCCTGCGGTGCGCAGGTGGTCGAGCGCGTCCGAGTACCGGCCACCAATCGTCTCGCGGCGCGCCAGATCCAGGAGCGCCAGTTCGAATGTGGGGTCGGCAGCGAGTGCGGATCGGAGCAGGCGCTCGGCGGCCGCCATGTCGCCGCGTGCTTCGGCGCAGACTCCCTGCAGGAACCTGGCACCGGCGGCGTCCTTCCCTGCCGCAGCGTTTGCGATGCGGTCTACGAAGGCTTCCATGTCGGGCGCGTACCAGATATGACGAGCGAGGGTGCGAGCAATGGCATCGATCCCGACGAGGCCCGCCAGGCCGGCATACGTGGCCACGCCATCGAGATCGCCCTGCCGCCGGTCAAGTTCGAAGCAGCCCAGGATGACCTCGAACGCCTTTTCCTCATTGGCCGACAGGTTGTAGTGGTCGGCCATTCGACGGGACATTTCCTCGTCCGCCGGAACTTGCCAGTCAGCCTCGTCATCCGATCCGTCGAGGTCCTCGTCGAGGTCGTCTGCTCCATCGAAGTCGTCCCAGAATTCGTCTGCTTCTTCCATCTCGAACATCTCGTCGAGCGACATCCAGTCCGCGCCGGCCGTACCTACGTGCCCGCGATGGACTTCCAGTCCGGCGTCAACGAATGCCTCGCCAAGAGGCGGCAGCGGCCGCGCCAGGAATTCCGGGTCGCCGGCGAGCAGGAAAAGGAGCAGGGCCTCGATTGACAATGCTGAGGGGATCCCAAGAGCCGCACAGCCTGCGGCCAGGGCGTCCAGACGAGTCCGCGCCTGCGCCGCAATGCCCCGGGCGGCAAGTCTCGAAGCTGCATCCGGCTCGTCACCTGGAGAAAAAGCCAGTCGTCCGCCGGCGACTCGAACGCGAACCAGCATCCCGGGCTCGAAGGCCAGCCAGCCTTCCGGGCCCTCCAGAGCCCCGTCGGTGTCAAGTCCGGTGAGCTCCCGGGCCACTGTTCCCGGTTGGCGCTCGAGAGGGCGCCCATCTGGAGTCGAGGGCGCTTCCGGTAGGGCCTTCAGCAGGCTGAGATCGGGGCCGAAGGTCAGCAGGCCACTCTGGATCTCTGAAGCCGCGAGACGGTGTGTGAAACCGCACCCTCGAGGAGGACCCCTGGCATCGCCCAGCGGTCGTCCAGCAACCGGCGGAAATGCGGGTCGTCCTGAATGGCGCGCGTGACGGCACGGTCAGGACGGGCGGCGCGCGTAATCCCGCTCTCTGCAATCAGCCGGCCGAGGTCCTCAATGGAGAGGGCCCGCCGCTTGGTCAGAAGCTCGGCGGCTGTAGTGGCGATGGTTGGACGGGGC
>DASVKT010000030.1:0-18507 GCA_036385235.1 Candidatus Limnocylindrales bacterium
CTCGGTGCCGATGATGTGGAGCCCGCCGGCCTCGACGACCTTGTCATGCTCGGCGTCGCAGGCGGCCTTGGCCTCCGCGTATGCCTCGTCGTAGACCTCTTTCTCAACCTCGGCCGGGTTCAGGCCCTTGCGATGCAGAGCCGCGGAGGCAAGACCGGTGGGGTCGCCGCCGAGCTTGATGTCCGTGCCTCGGCCGGCCATGTTCGTGGCGATGGTGACTGCACCAAGGCGGCCCGCCTGGGCGACGATCGGGGCTTCCTTGTCGTGGAACTTGGCGTTGAGGACTTCGTGCTTGATGCCGCGGCGCATGAGCATGTCGCCCAGCTTCTCGGACTTCTCGACCGAGACGGTGCCGACGAGGACCGGCCGGCCGTGCTCGTGCATCTCGACGATTTCGTCGATCAGAGCCATGAACTTGCCGGTCTCGTTGCGGAAGACGAGGTCCGGGTCGTCCTCGCGGATCATCGGCCGGTGCGTGGGGATGGCCACGACTTCCAGCTTGTAGATCTTGTGGAGTTCCTCGGCCTCGGTCATGGCCGTACCGGTCATGCCGGCCAGCTTGGTGTAGAGGCGGAAGTAGTTCTGGAAAGTGATCGTGGCGAGGGTTACCGACTCGCGCTGGACGTGCAAGCCTTCCTTGGCCTCGACGGCCTGGTGCAGACCCTCGCTCCAGCGGCGGCCCGGCATCTGGCGGCCGGTGAATTCGTCCACGATGACGATCTCGCCGTCCTTGACGATGTAGTCGCGGTCGCGCTTGAAGAGGGCGTGGGCCTTGAGGGCCGACTCGAAGTAGCGCGCCATCGACGGATCGTCGTCGTAGATGTTCTTGATGCCGAGCAGCTTCTCCATCTTGGAGATGCCTTCCTCGGTGGGAGAGACGGCCTTCTCCTTGAGATCGATGAAGTAGTCGCCGCCCTCTTCATCCCCTTCCGGCCGGGGGGCCAGCCGCGGCACGAGCCGGGCGAAGAGGGAGTACTTGTCGTTGGACTCCTCGGCCTGACCGCTGATGATCAGCGGCGTGCGGGCCTCGTCGATGAGGATGTTGTCCACTTCGTCCACGATGGCGAAGTAGCGCTCGCGCTGAACCCGCTGATCCAGCTCGTTGACCATGTTGTCGCGGAGATAGTCGAAGCCGAACTCGTTGTTCGTGCCGTAGGTGATGTCCGCGGCGTAGGCCTCAAGGCGGGTGCAGGGCCGCAGGTTCAGCAGGCGTTCGTCGCTGGTTGGGTAGCCGGGCTCAAAGATGTAGGAAGTGTCGTGGGTGATGATGCCCACGGACAGGCCCAGGAACTTGTAAACGGGACCCATCCACTGGGCGTCGCGGCGGGCGAGGTAGTCGTTGACAGTGACGACGTGGACGCCTCTGCCGGTGAGGGCGTTGAGTGCGGCGGCCAGCGTGGGAACGAGGGTCTTGCCTTCGCCGGTGCGCATCTCGGAGACGCGGCCCTGGTGCAGCACGATGCCGCCCATGAGCTGGACGTCGAAGTGGCGCATGTCGAGCGTTCGCTGCATCGCCTCCCGGGCGGCCGCGAAGACCTCCGGCAGGACCTTGTCCATCGCTTCCTGGATGTGCTCGTGTTCGCGCTTGACGCGCTCCTTGGTGAACTCGCGGCGGCGCTCCCTCTCGGGATGGTGGAGCTCGTCGTCGGACGGCTCCTCCGGCTCGCCGGCGTCGCGGATCTCTTCCTTGATTTCGTCAATGAAAGCGCGCAGTTCGTCGTCCGAGCGCCCCTGCATTTCGGGCTCGAGTTCGTTGATCCTCTCGACAAGAGGTTCAATGCGACGTAGTTCGCGGTCGTTCGAGTCGACGAAGCGGCTCAGGAAGCCAAGCATTGAGGCTCACGATCATTTGCGGCCCGGTTCGCGGGCCATTGGCCAGGACCTTGGCCGAGGCGGCGACGCCCCTCGGCGTCGACCGATGACATCCTCCCGGCAATGCCGGGGGCTGGGTCGAAAGTATAGGCCAGCGGGCCGCCCTGCCTCGGGCGCCGGCCGGTCAGTGCCAGAAGCCGGACCCCAGGCCCAGCATCAGCAGTGCGAACGTCATTCCGCCGAGGGCCAGCCAGAAGCCGATCGCGGCAGGGGTGGACGTTGGATTCATCTCCGAGTTGCGAAGTGGGGCGACTCGCCAGCGTGTGGAGCGGAGGCCTTTGCGCCAGTCCTGGTTGCGGCTCTTGCCGGGAGGAGGCGTGGGGACCATCGCCCCTTTGCCGTCCGGCCTGTGGAGCTGGAGTGTCACTTGGCCTCAGCCGCGGGGTCGCCGCCGGCTTCCTCGCTGTCTTCGGTGCGTACCGATCGGCTGTTGGCGCCCAGACTGGGCCGCTCACCGCCGCTGTCGACGTCCCACAGGAGCATCTCTTGCGTGAACTTGACCTCGCTCGTGAAGAGCGCACCCACGGACTGGCCGCGGTGGATGCGGATGATCGCTTCGGCGATGAGCGGGGCGAGCGAGATCACCTTGATCTTGCTGCCGCGCTTCTCCAGAGGGATCGGGATGGAGTCCGTGACGACGACTTCCTTGAGGTTTGAGTTGGCGATGCGCTCCGAGGCCGGATCCGAGAGGACGGCGTGCGTGGCGCAGGCCCACAGGTCCGTGACGCCTTCGCGCTCGAGGGCGTTGGCGATCTGGATGAGCGTGCCGGCGGTGTCTATCTCGTCGTCCACGATGATGGCCCGCTTGCCCTTGACGTCGCCGATGACGTTGAGGACCTCCGTGCGGTCCTGGTTGCCGATCCGACGCTTTTCCACAATGGCCAGGGGCGCGTCCAGAAGCTGGGCGAAGGTCCGGGCCCGTTTGGCAAAGCCGAGGTCGGTGACCACTACCAGGTTCTCGATTTGCTTCTGGCGAAAGTGGCTGGAGAGCAGGTGGACCGCGGTGAGCTCATCCACGGGAATGTTGAAGAAGCCCTGGATCTGGCCCTGATGCAGGTCCACCGTGAGGATCCGGTTGGCGCCGGCCACGGTCAGCATGTCCGCGACCAGGCGGGCGGTGATCGGAACGCGGGGCTGGTCCTTCTTGTCCGAGCGGCCGTAGCCGTAGTAGGGCACGACGGCCGTGATTCGGCCGGCGCTGGCCCGCTTGAAGGCGTCGATCATGATCAGGAGTTCCATGATCGAGGTGTTGACCGGCCGTGAAGTGGGCTGGATGAGGAACACGTCCTTCTCGCGGGCGTTGTCCACGATCCGGACGAAGATGTTCTCGTTGGCGAATTCGAAGACTTCCGAGCGACCGAGATCTATTCCCAGGTAGCGGCAGATATTCCGGGCTAGTTCCGGGTTGGCGTTCCCGGTGTAGACATCGAAATGGTCTGCTGCTGGCAAGACTGCCTCCGGGGCTTCGCTATCGGTCACGGGATATCACTTGGGCTGATTGCCCTCCGGCGCTGGGGTGGCGCCTTCAGGGGCATTGTCCGATATGTCACCGCGTTGTGCCAGGCCGGCGCGGAAGGCGGCGATGCCGACAACCTTGTCGCCGGCGTTGAGGCGCATGACGATGACACCTCTGGCCTGGCTGGAGTAGCGGTTGATCGTGTTCGTCTCGGTGCGTACGACCTGGCCGCCGGCGCTGATGAGGAGAAGCTCCTCATCCTGCTCGGTGACCTGCTGGACTGCGGCCACGTTGCCGGTCTTCTTGCCTTCCAGCGAGATGAGCCGGACGCCCTGGCTGCCGCGGTGCATCGGCCGGAATTCCGTGAGCGCGACGCGCTTGCCGTAGCCGGTTTCGGTCAGGACGAGCAGGTCTGCCGTGGGCTGGACCACGCTCATGCCGATGACCTTGTCCGTTGGGCTGGCCAGGCGGATGCCGATCACGCCGGCGGCGGGGCGGCCCATGGGCCGGACCTCGTCCTCCGGGAAGCGGGCAATCTTGCCCTGAGCGCTAGCGACGATGACGTCGTCCGCACCAGTGGCCACGTCCACCCAGGCGAGTTCGTCGTCCGAGGCGATCGTGATGGCGATGATGCCGGAGCTGCGGACCTTCTCGAATTGCTCGAGCGGGGTCTTCTTGACGATGCCGTTGCGCGTGGCCATGACCAGGAACTTGCCGGCGGTGAAGTCCGACAAGGTGATGGTTGCCATCGGTGTCTCACCCGGTTCCACCTGGACCCCGGGGAGATTGATGATGGCGATGCCCTTGGCCTGGCGGCTCGCGTCCACGATGGTGTGGACCTTGGCCGAGAAGACCCGGCCGCGGTTTGTGAAGAAGAGCGCCCAGTCGTGAGTGTTGGCCACGAGCAGGTGCTCGACGGCGTCTTCCTCACGGGTCACGTGGCCGATGATGCCCTTGCCGCCGCGACCCTGGCGGCGGTAGGTGGCAACGGGCTGGCGCTTGATGTAGCCGCGTCGGCTGATCGTGACGACGACGTCTTCGTCGGCAATCAGGTCTTCGTCGGTCATCTGGCGGCTGGAGTCGTCCGCGATGCGGGTGCGACGCAGGCCGGCGTACTTGGTCTTGATTGCCAGCAGCTCGTCCTTGATCACGTTGAGGATCCGGGACGGGTTGGCCAGGATGTCCTCAAGCTCGGCGATGAGCTGAATGACTTCGAGGTACTCGTCCTCGATCTTCTTGCGCTCGAGGGCGGCGAGTCGGGCCAGGCGCATGTCGAGGATCGCCTGCGCCTGGATCTCGGTAAGGCCGAAGCCGGACATGAGGTTGGCGCGGGCCTTCTCGACATCGGGCGACTGCCGGATCGTGCGGATTACCTCGTCGAGGTTGTCCAGCGCGATCTTGAGGCCTTCCAAGATGTGAGCCCGGGCTCGCGCCTTCTCAAGGTCGAACTCGGTGCGGCGGCGTACGATCTCGCGGCGGTGCTCGATGTAGTGAGCCAGGACGGACTTGAGCCCTAGGGTCTGCGGCTGTCCGTCGACGAGCGCGAGCATGTTCATGTTGAACGCGGTCTGCATCGCCGTGTGCTTGAAGAGGTTGTTCAGCACTCGGTGCGGGTCGGCGTCGCGCTTGATCTCGATGTAGATGCGCATGCCGTCGCGGTCCGACTCGTCGCGCAGGTCCGAGATGCCCTCGATCTTCTTGGTGGTGACCATATCGGCCATCTTTTCCAGAAGAGCGGCCTTGTTCACCTGGTACGGCAGCTCGGTGACGATGATCGCCATGCGGCCGTGGCGGGTCTCTTCGAAGGCGACCTGGGCCCTGACGACGACCCGGCCGCGGCCGTGGGCGTACATCTCGCGGATGGCGTCGACGGTCTCGTTCTCGCCTGTGATGGAGTTGCGGCGGGTCTCGTAGCGGTACATCGTGCCGCCCGTCGGGAAGTCCGGGCCCAGGACGTACTTGCAGAGGTCGTCCGAGGTGAGGTCCGGATCGTCGATGAGGGCCCGGGCGGCGTCGACCACTTCGCCCAGGTGGTGGGGCGGGATATTCGTCGCCATGCCGACGGCGATGCCCGACGAGCCGTTGACGAGCAGGTTCGGGAGCTTGGCCGGCAGGACCGTCGGTTCCTTCTGTGTGCCGTCGTAGTTGTCGACGAAGTCGACGGTGTTCTTGTCGATGTCGGCCAGCATCTCGGCGGCGATGCCGGTCAGACGCGCCTCGGTGTAGCGCATGGCCGCGGCGCTGTCGCCGTCGATGGAGCCGAAGTTGCCCTGGCCGTCGACGAGCGGGTAGCGCATCGAAAAGTCCTGGGCGAGGCGGACGAGGGCTTCGTATAGCGCGGAGTCGCCATGGGGGTGGTACTTGCCCATGACCTCGCCGACGATGGCGGCGCACTTGCGGAACGACGAGGTGCCCGAGAGGCCCATCTCGCCCATCGTATAGAGGATGCGCCGGTGCACCGGCTTGAGGCCGTCGCGGACGTCCGGCAGCGCGCGCGAGACGATGACGCTCATCGCGTAGTCGAGGTAGCTCGTCCGCATCTCGTCCTCGACGCGGACTACGCGGACCCTGCCCAGATCGTCCGTCACGGTGCGCTATTCCTCCCGGGAGCTATTGGCGGGCCGCGGCGCGGCGCCGGCGCTGGTGGATCTCTTGGTGTTCGCAGCCGCAGGCCGGCGGCGCAGGCCGTCGAGCTGGGGCTTGAGCGTCTTGGCGGTTTCCTTAGGCAGTTTGGCCAGGGTGTCACGAATAACCCAGGCCCGGTTGCCGTCGTTGGTCTTGCGTGCGTTGGCGGTCTCGCGTTCCACGAACGCGACCACGGCGGCCTCATCAATCGGGGCGAGCGAGCGCAGGGCCCACGACAGGGCCTTCTGCACGTCCGGTTCAGAGTCGCCGATGAGCATGCCGATCAGCATCAGGCCGCGCGACGCCACGCCCTTGTCTTTGGCGCCCGCATGTCTTACGTGGGGCAGAGTGGCAATGGTGGAGCCGACGAGGCGCCTCTCCCATCGCGACGGTGAGTGAACGAACGCCTGCAGGTCCGACCAGCGGCGCGGCTCCCGCAGGATGCCGGTGGCGTAGGGATGAGCAAGCGTGTCTACGGTGATCCACTCGGTGGCTTCGTGGGCGGCGACTCGCATCAACTCCCACGTCTTGTCCGGGTTCTTGGCCAGGAGGCGCTCCATGTCCCACATTCCGAACCAGCGGATCTCACTGATGCTGTTCGCGACGAGTCGCTCAACAAGATTGCGCAACTGCGCCGCGGGCACGCCCTTGGTTTCACGCTTGAATGCCTTGTGTGCGGCCTCCATCAGCGGCAGGCGCACACCCAATGCGATGCCCAGACCCGGGGTGATCCTGTTCATGCTCTCGAGATTGGCCGGGTCGCCCAGCTCGGCGAAGCCCTTCTCGATGGCCTCGACGAAGGCATCCGGGGTGGCAACCAGGGCGGCCAATTCCCGGCCGATCTCGGCCGCGCGGTCGATGTGGGCGGCAACGAAGGCCTTGGAGGCGTCGGTGACCGAAGGCTCCTTGGCGACCACTTCGGGCGCCGCCGTCTCCGGGGCCGTGACCTCCGGAGGTGCCTTACGGGTGGACGACCTGTTCCCGAGGATGCCGGCGAATCGGCTCATTGGGCAGTCCTCTCACTGGCGCTGTAGCGTTCCTTGAGCTCGCGCTTGCGACTATCCGTTGCCGCCACGTAGGTGGCCGTGGCCGTGGCCAGCTCCACGCCGGTCTGAGCGTCGACGATGCGGGCGCTCGTCCCATGGATCCGGCGGCGAAACTCATTCGTCCACCCTTCCGCGCGGATCGCCTGACCAACCATGACGGGCTTGTGAAACTCGATGCTCATCCTGGCCGTGACGCCCCAGTTGTCTTCCGATACCAGGGACCAGGCCATGACTTCGTCGAGGATGGTGCAGAGGATCCCGCCGTGGACCAGTCCCTCCCAGCCCTCGAACCGGCGCGGAAGCTCGAGTTCCGTCCAGCATCTACCTTGCTCCAGGTTGAGCTGGAGGTGAAGCCCCACTTCATTCAGCTCACCGCAGGCAAAGCAGTGGTGTGGCCTGATTCGAAAGTCCGAGTAGGAGAGCACGGCCGGCCGAACGATCGCTTCGGCGACCGGCGTCGCGACCGCGACCGGCGTCGCGACCGCGACCGGCGCCGCGACCGCGACCGCCGAGCCGGCGCCGCTTCCGGACGCCGAGCCGGCGCCGGAAGTTGTGCTCACCCGGACTCGATCAGACATCGAGGTTCTGGACCTTTCTGGCCTCTGACTTGATGAAGTCCTTGCGGGGCTCGACACGCTCGCCCATCAGCATCGTGAAGACGGCGTCGGCTTCGGCCGCGTCCTCTACCTCGGCTCGTAGAAGCGTGCGCGTCTCCGGGTTCATGGTTGTTTCCCAGAGCTGGTCGGCATTCATCTCGCCCAGGCCCTTGAACCGCTGCACCGTGATGTTCTTGACGGCCATCTTCTTGACAATTGCGTCGCGCTCCGCCTCCGACTGGGCGTAGTGGGTGACCTTGCCGGTGCTGACGCGGAAGAGGGGCGGTTGGGCGATGAACAGGTAGCCGTTCTCGATGACCTGCGGCATGTGCCGGTAGAAGAAGGTCAGCAGCAGGGTGCGGATATGGGCGCCGTCGACGTCGGCGTCGGTCATGATGATGATGCGGTGGTAGCGGAGCTTGGCCAGATCCAGCGAGTCGCCGATGCCGGCGCCGAGGGCGATGACCAGCGGCCGCAGATTTTCGCTGGACACGATTCTGTCCAGGCGGGCCTTCTCGACGTTGAGGATCTTGCCGCGGAGAGGCAGGATCGCCTGGAAGCGGCGGTCGCGGCCCTGTTTGGCGGAGCCACCGGCCGAGTCGCCCTCGACGAGGTAGACCTCGCTCTTGGCGGGGTCGCGCTCCTGGCAGTCGGCCAGCTTGCCCGGCAGCGCCATTCCTTCGAGGGCGCCCTTGCGGATGACCAGATCTCGCGCCTTGCGGGCGGCTTCGCGGGCACGGGCGGCGGTGAGCGACTTTTCGATCATGCGTCGACCGTCGGCCGGGTTCTCATCGAGGTAGCGGGTGACGCCTTCGGTGACAGCGGCTTCGACCGGACCCTTTACCTCGGCGTTGCCGAGCTTGGCCTTGGTTTGGCCTTCGAACTGCGGGTCGACGAGCTTGACGCTGACGACTGCCGTTAGGCCTTCGCGGACGTCGTCGCCGGACAGGTTGGCGTCGTTGTCCTTGAGGATGCCGGCCCGTCGGGCGTAGTCGTTCAGTGAACGAGTCAGTGCGGCGCGGAAGCCGGTCAGGTGCGTGCCGCCGTCGACGGTGTTGATGTTGTTGGCGAAGCTGAAGACGTTCTCCGCGTAGGTGTCGTTGTACTGGAGGGCGACCTCGATGGAGGCGGCCGGGCCCTTCTGTTCGACGTAGATGGGTCGGCTGTGGAGCGTCTCTTTGTTCTTGTTGAGGTGGCGAACGAACGAAACGAGCCCTCCCTCAAAATAGAACGAACGTTCTCTGTCGTTCCGGTCGTCGATCAGGCGGATCCAGAGGCCCTTGTTGAGGTAGGCCGACTCGCGCATGCGCTGGGCGATGGTGTCGAAGTTGAACTCCACCGTCTCGAAGACTTCGGGGTCCGCCTTGAAGACGGTCATCGTCCCCTTGCGATCGCCCTGGGGCCCGAGCTTCTTGACGGAGCCGGCGGGCACGCCTCGCACGTAATCCTGCGACCACACGTAGCCGTCTCTGGAGGTCTCGACGTGGAGATACTCGGAGAGTGCGTTGACGACGCTGACACCGACGCCGTGCAGACCGCCGGAGACCTTGTAGCCGCCGCCGCCGAACTTGGAGCCGGCGTGCAGCACGGTGTGCACGATCTCGAGGGCATCCTTGCCGCTGGGGTGGCGGCCGACCGGAACGCCTCGACCGTCGTCCGTCACTCGGACGGCGCCGTCCTCCTGGACGCGGACCTCGACGTGCGTGGCGTGGCCGGCCATGGCCTCGTCGATGGAGTTGTCGACGACTTCCCAGACGAGGTGGTGGAGGCCGCGGACGTCCGTCGAGCCGATGTACATGCCCGGGCGTCGGCGGACTGGATCCAGACCCTCGAGGACCTGGATACTCTCCGCGTTGTAGTCACTCGTAGCCGACTTGTGCTTACGGGCCGCCTTAGCCTCGGTTGAGTCGTTGGCGTTGGCGTTGGCGTTGTCGTGGCCGATGCCGGGACGGTCCGGGATTTCCTGCGTCAAGAGATTCCTCCGGTCAGGCGATCGTAGAGGCGGGAAAACTCCTCGTCGCTGTAGTACTCGATGACGATACGGCCGCCCTTCCGAGAGCGGGCTAGAGAAACCTTTGTGCCGAGGGCGTGACGGAGGTCTTCCTCGAGGCGGTCCATGTCGGCATCCGTCTCGACGGCCGAGGCTCTCGCGGCGGCGGTGGGCTGCTCGCGCAAGCGTCGGACGAGCTCTTCTGTCTGGCGGACGGAGAGGTCTCGGGCCATCACCGTCTGAACGAGCTGGCGCTGCGCCGTCGGCGATGCACCGGCCAGGGCTCGGGCGTGACCTTCGCTGATGTTGCCTTCGCCCAGGGCTTGCTGGACGGACGGTTCGAGGTCGAGAAGCCGAAGTGTGTTGGCGACGGTGGACCTGGCTCGCCCGACTCGCCCGGCGATCTCGTCTTGAGTCAGCCCGAATTCATCGGCCAGCTGGCGGT
Source organism: Candidatus Limnocylindrales bacterium (assembly GCA_036385235.1). Lineage (GTDB taxonomy): Bacteria > Chloroflexota > Limnocylindria > Limnocylindrales > CSP1-4 > Fen-1039. Next base: position 10,031 of record DASVKT010000030.1, read on the forward strand.
AGGCGTGGGCCTCCTCCATGGCATTGAGGTCCGCGCGCTGAACGTTCTCGACGATTGCAATCGCCAGTTGATCGCGTTGCGCCATCTGGCGCACGACTGCGGGTACATGGTCCAGGCCGGCCATCTGAGCAGCTCGAACGCGGCGCTCGCCGGCGACCAGTTGGTAGCCATCTAGGACTTCCGTGACGAGAACTGGCTGGAGCACGCCGTGGAGAGCGATGCTTGCGGCGAGCGACTCGAGCGCCTTCTGCTCCATCTTCTGCCGGGGCTGGTAAGGATTGCCTCGGATCCTGGAGATCGGAATCTCGATAGGAGCGGCCCCGGCGGGGCTACTTTGCGGAATCAGCGCTCCGAGCCCCCGGCCCAGGCCGGTGTGCCGCTCGATCGGAGAAGGCGTCAAAGTGACCTCCCAGTGGCGGAATCGCCTGCAGCACCACCAGGGGAGACGGCGGCCGGGCGACCGTCGCGTTCACGCAATTCGGCCGCGAGGGCGGCGTACGCCTCGGCTCCCTTGGAGTCCGGTCGGTAGAGCGCTATCGGCAGGCCGTAGCTGGGCGCCTCCGAGAGGCGGACGCTGCGAGGAATGACCGTGTCGAATACCGCGGCACCGAGATGCTTGCGGACCTCGGCGTCCACCTCGGTCGAGAGGTTGGTCCGGGGGTCGTACATCGTGAGGACAACGCCTTTGATCGCCAGGTCCGGGTTGAGGTGGTTTCTGACGAGGTTGATCGTCGCGATTAGCTGCGAGAGACCTTCAAGCGCGTAGTACTCGCACTGGATGGGGATCACGACTGAATCGGCGGCGGTGAGGGCGTTGACCGTCAGCAGGCCCAGCGAGGGCGGGCAGTCCAGCAGGATGTAGTCGTAAGAGGCTACCAGTTGTGCCAGGATGCGAGCCAGGCGGCGTTCTCGCTGAGGGAGCGGGGCCAGCTCAACCTCGGCGCCGGCGAGGGAGATAGAAGAAGGCACGATCGAGAGGCCGGGGATGTCCGTGGCCACGACGAGTTCGGAGACGGGCGCCTCCTCCATGATGGCCTCGTAGATGGAGTGCTGGATCTCGCTGCGATCCAGGCCGAAACCGCTGGTGGTGTTTCCCTGCGGGTCCAGGTCGATGACCAGGACGGAATCGCCGGCCAGGGCCAGGTAGGTAGATAGGTTTACAACGGTGGTGGTCTTGCCGACGCCACCCTTCTGGTTGGCGCAGGCGATGATCTGGCCCACTCAGGTCCCCATTTCGGTCGTCGGAATGCGCAAATTCTAGCATTCGGGGCCGTTCCCCGGATTGGGAAGGTCCTGGGTACGTCCGGATGGAGTCCTACGGGACGGCACGAACCCGGTCCTGGCCTGTTGGCACCATAGCGGCCGCACCTTTGCTGGCGCTTATCTCTCGCTTACGCACTTGGGTTGTCATCGCTCGGGCTCTCCTGCACAAGGCCAAGCGGAGACCGGTTTGAGTCGCCGTCAGTGTGTCTGCCCGCACCAGGCGAAGATCCCGGTGTGGTCGGCATTTGGCGAGTCCCCACCAGGCGGCCGCGACGGGCCGCTGAGGGCCGATAGTTTCACGTGCAACATGGGCTCCGGCGTGCCTGTGGCTTCTCTGGAAACCGGCGAAAGGGCCGCGAGGAGTGACTATCTGCCGGATTCAGGAGGAATCGCAGGGAATCGCGGTCGCACGGCCCCCAGGGGGCCATTCCGGAGCATCTCCTAGTCGAAGAAGCCTAGGAGTCTGCGTCAGTAATGCCTCTCACGAGGCCCCGTCCCTATTTCGAGCCCTCTGGGGCCTGAAGTGGGGACAGACCCTATTTTGGTGGCCGGGTCTGGCCCCAAGTGGGGGTTGCGTCTCCAGATTCGGAATACCGACGCAGACTCGTAGGAATGTTTCACGTGGAACGGCGTTTTGGCCGCCGTTCACTCGCAGCAAGTGTTTCTAGCCGCGGAATCGAGCGCACGCCTGCACTCGTTCGAGCGGTTTCTCCTTCATACGCGGCCATACGCAGTGCTCCTGGTGGGTAGCGTTGCCGTCCGGCGGTGCGAATCGTCACCAGGCTCACCGGGTCGGCCAGATCTCGAGCACGCGTGCGTGCAACTCCGCGGGGGCCTGCGATATTCATCCACGGAGCCGATGCCGCCACGGCCGACGGCAGTGGGCGGGAGGTCAATTGTCCGCCGCCCTGGCGTCCGTGGGCCCGGCGCTGCGGCTGAATCGGCCCTGAACCGAGCCTCTACATACATTGAGTAGCACGCACCAAGGCCGTCTCGTGAGGGCGTCGACTTGCGACCGTCGGTCGGCGCCGGGACCCGGCGTCGCTGTCCCAAAAAACCCAGACGGCCCTATACTCCCCGCGTCGAAGCCGCTAGACGGTCGCATCCCCGCTCGGGGTTGCCAACTCCACCCCACTAACTGAGGGTTGGCCGCATGGGTCCCGCATTCGCTGCGGTCGGCGCCGGCATCGCGGCGCTCCTGGAATTGACAGTCGCGTCGCGCTATCAGATGGATGGCGCTCAAGTACTGCAGCTCTCGCTTGTCTTCGCCGTCGCCGTGACGGTTATCTATGGGTTTGAGGAAGGAATGGCCTGGGCCTTCGTGGGAGGGCTGGTTCTGGACCTCCTGGCCCTGCGACCGCTCGGGGCGACCGTCTTTGAGCTTCTCGTTGCGGTGGGTCTCACGACCGTAGCCGCGCCGCTGCTGTCGCGATCCCGATATGTCGGCTGTATCGTGGCCGTCTTCGTGATTACTCCCCTCTTCCTAGTGATCTCGGACGCGACAACAGAGTTGCTGCGTCCGCCCGCGCCGCCGCTTCAAGTCTCGAGCCTCGCTGCGGCCGCCGTCGTGAACGCGATCGCGGCGGCCGTTCTCTCCCTGATCGTCCTTGGTCTCAAGCGGCGCTCCGAGCAGAGGCAACGCGTGCTCTGGTGGAGGTAACGCCATGACGGCTACCCAGAACGGTCTTGGGCCGGAACTCAAGAACATCTACCGTTTCGCGGCATTCGCATTCGCCGTCGCTATCGGGGTGACCTCTCTCGGCGCCCGCATGGTCCTTCTCCAGCTCATGTGGGAACAGCAAGCGGGCGGCTCGGGCGCGAGCCCCTCGACGGAGACGCTGCCTCTGGGCGCTAGCCGCGGCCTCATCTTCGACTCGCAAGGCCGGCCGCTGGTCAAGAACGTCGTCGATTACATCGTGACCGTGACTCCGGCCTCTCTGCCGTTGGACCAGGAGCAAGCTGTGGCCCAACGCTTGGGCTCAATCCTCAACGTCGACTCGGTGTTGATCGAGACCAAGATCGACCGCGCGACGGGCTCTCTGACGGATCCGGTCAGCGTCGTGGATGACATCGACCCGAGCGTGGCCCAGTTCATCAGTGAGAACTCTGACTCTCTCCCGGGCGTGGCCATCCTCCAGACGGACAAGCGGCAGTACCTCACCCAGGATCTGTTTGCGCACATTATTGGATATGAAGGCCGGATAACTCAGGACCAATACGACCAGCTGGCGGCTCTGGGCTATGGGCCTGCCGATGACGTGGGCCAGGCGGGCCTCGAGAACTACTACGAGACCCAGCTTCGTGGGACACCAGGCAGCGAGACGGTCGCACTGGACGACCAAGGAAATCCGCTGCCGGGCCTAGTCACGCCGGGCGCGGCAGCAGTCCCCGGTGACTCCCTTACCCTCAATATCGACACCACAGAACAAAAGATGGCCCAACAGGCTTTGACCTGGGGGGTCCAGGCGTCCAAGGTAACCAAGGGCGTGATCATCGTTGAGAACCCGCAGAACGGGAAGATCCTGGCGATGGTCAGTCTTCCCGGCTATAACGACCAGCTCTTCGCCGATGGCATCAGCGAGACGAACTTCCAGAGCTTGTTGACGAATCCGGATCAGCCCCTGCTGAACAAGGCCATCGGCGCCCAGTACGCGCCGGGCTCCACGTTCAAGCTGGTGACCGGTACGGCCGGATTACAGGACGGTGCGATCAGCCCCACACAGACTCTGCTATCCCAGCCCTTTATCATCGTTGGCGGGATAAAATTCAAAGAGTGGGATAACAAAGGCTGGGGCCCCATCAACATCTCGCAGGCAGTCGCCTATTCCAGCGACACGTTCTTCTACCAGCTCGCGAAGCTGGTCGGGCTCCCCCGCTTCACCTACTGGGCCGATCAGTACGGGTTCGGCAAGCCAACCCAGATCGACCTCCCGGAAACAGCCACGGGCATCGTCCCGACCGACGCCTGGAAGGAAGCCAACAAGCTCGCGAAGATGTTCGAAGGCGAGCTGATGCAGGCCGGTATCGGCCAAGGCTACGATGCGGCAACGCCGATGCAGTTGCTCAACGCCTACTGCGCCCTCGCCAACGGCGGCAACCTCTGGCAGCCCCAGATCGTGAAGTCCATCACGGATGGGGCCACGGGTGCCGTAACTGAGATCCAGCCACAACTGCTGAGCCACCTGCCCGCATCGGCCTCCACGCTGGAGACCATGCGCCTCGCCACTCGCGACGTAGTCACCAGCAGACACACCTACAACCTCGTGGATCTTCCGATCAAGGTTGCGGGTAAGACCGGCACCGCCGAGTACGGTCTCATGGACGCCAAGGGCCGCCTGCCATACCACGAGTGGTTCGTGGGCTACACGCCGGGCGATCCATACAACGGTGACTTCACCCAGCCGGACTCTCAGCTGGCGGTTGTGGCCTTCATCTACGGCGCAAACACCTATGACAACGTGGCTACACAAGTCGTCAAGTACTTCATGATGCTTCACTACGGCCTGATTAGTGGCACTCCGGCTCACGAGGAAAGCGTTGTACTGAACCCGCATACCCCGGGCTACATTCCGAGTTGGACCTACCGCACGACCAACTTCTACGGCAGCCCGAACCACGACTGACGAGACGATGAATCGATGACCATGCTCAAAGGCCAGACGCTCAAGCTTCGCGGCTGGGCGCCCAAGGCCGGTTGGATGGCCTGGCGCAACTACGACTTCCAGCTGACGACGTACGCGATCCTGCTGGCCATGTTCGGCATGGCCATGGCCTACAGCAACAGCGTTGGGGCGGACCACCTCGCCCTGACCCTCAGTTCCCCGTTCGTCCGATTGATCATGTGGGCCGTCATTGCCACCGTGGTGTTGGGCCTGACAACCATCTTCGACTACAAGTGGTTGCGTTCCTTCGCCTGGCCGATGTATTTCATCAACATCGGCCTGCTCGTCTTCACGCTCCGATTCGGAGGCGGCACCGGCGAAGCGGGTTCGGCTGCGCGCTGGGTGAACATCGCCGGTTTCCAGTTCCAGTTCAGCGAATTGGCCAAGATCATCATGATCATCGTGTTCGCTGCTTTCCTGGCCGATCGCCAACCCAAGATCAAGTCGCCCTGGACGATCTTTGGGATTCTCCTGATCATGATCCCGCCCTGGATCTTGGTGATGATGCAGCCGGACCTCGGCACCTCCCTCGTCCTGGTGGCGATTGTGGGCGGCCTGCTGTTCATGTCCGGGGCCAGCCTCTTCTGGTTGGGGACACTGGTTGCGGGCGTCGTGGCGGCCATCCCGTTCGTCTGGGCCAACCTGCAACACTACCAGCAGGCTCGGCTGCTGACCCTCTTCAACCCCGGAGCGGACCCAAGGGGAGCCGGCTTCCAGACCATCCAGGCCCAGACGGCCATCCACACCGGTGGCTTTGCCGGCAAGGGCCTAACCGGCGGCGACATCCCCCTGCCCGTCTCGACGACGGACTTCGTGTGGGGCTTGCTGGCCGAGGAGCTGGGATTCATCGGGGCGATAGTCGTCCTCGCCCTCTTTGGGCTGCTCATCTGGCGCCTGCTCGTTTGTGCCTGGCGCGCCACGGATCCGTTCGCGATGCTCATCGGATGCGGAATGGCCACCATGATGTTTTTCCAGGTCATGGTGAACGTCGGCATGGTCGTCGGTCTGTTGCCGGTCACGGGCATTCCGCTGCCGTTCATCTCCTACGGCGGTGCCTCTCTGGTGAGTCTCGCGGCGGGCATCGGCATTCTTCAGAGCACGAACCTGAGACGCGAGAAACCGGCATGGTGACAGCGGCCCGGCTGGGTTGTCGCACTTGATACGGCCTGCCGGCGGTTCGCCCGGTGGCACCGGGTCGTTCCACGATCCCGAGTCTCTGCCCGTTGCCGTGGTTGAGCGCGTTCTGAACCGGGTTCGCAAGCCCGGCCGCTACGCCGGCGGTGAATGGAACTCTGTTCAGAAGAATTGGTCCGGCACTGCCCTGAAGTGGCTCTTCGCCTACCCCGATCTGTATGAGATCGGGATGAGCAACCTCGGGTTGCGGATCCTCTATGAAATCTTGAATGACCGGCCCGATCGGCTGGCCGAACGTTGTTTTGCGCCCGACATCGACCTCGAAACAGCCCTTCGGTCGGCGGGCGTGCCGCTCTGGAGCATCGAGACGCGCCGGCCGTTGCGCGAGTTCGATGTCATCGGCCTCAGCCTGGGTTTTGAACTCGTCTGTTCGAATGTGCTGACGATGCTGGACCTCGGCGGCATCGGGCTGACGACTGCCGATCGGCCGGACCTGGATCCGCTCGTAATCGCCGGAGGCTCGATCGTTCTGAACCCGGAGCCCTATGCCGACTTTGTGGACGCGGTCGTCCTGGGCGAGGGCGAAGACGTGGTGCTGGAGATCAGCGATACGCTCGAGTCGATCGGCTGGAACCTGCGCATTCCGGACGCGGCAGGGGAGTGGCACCGGGGAGTGGACCGCACAACTGCCCTGCGCGCCCTGGCCGCGATCCCCGGCGTTTACGTCCCGTCCTTCTATCGACCGCGCTACCTGGCCGACGGCCGCTTCGACAGCCTCGAGCGGCTCGAGGAGGTTGCCCCGGCCGCGATCGCCGGCCGGATTGCGTCCGACTTCGAGACGACCGTCCACGGCATCCGCCAGCTCGTGCCCAACCTCGCGATCGTCTTCGACCGGGCCCAGATCGAGGTCATGCGCGGTTGCACGCGTGGTTGCCGGTTCTGCCAGGCCGGAATGCAGTCCCGCCCGCTTCGGGAGCGGGCCCCGGACGTGGCCATCGCGGCCGCCGAGGCGATCCTCAAGGCCACCGGCTACGAGGAAATCGGCCTGACCAGCCTTTCCACGGCGGACTACACGTACGTCAGGGAAGTGGCCACGGGACTGCATCGCCGCCGGCCCAGCACGGTGCTCTCGCTGCCGAGCACGCGCGTCGACGCTTTCACCGTGGATCTGGTGGACGCCATCGCTCCCGGCGGCAAGCGCGGCGGCTTCACTTTTGCGCCCGAAGCGGGTAGCCAGCGCCTCCGCGACACGATCAACAAGGGCGTCAGCGACGGCGAGATCGAGGCCACCGCCCAGCTCGCCTTTGATCGGGGTTGGTCCTCCATCAAGCTCTACTTCATGATCGGCTTGCCCGGCGAAACGATGGAAGACGTTCTGGCGATCGCCGCAATCTCGCGCCGCGTTTTGGCGATGGGCCAGCGCCGCCACGGCGGCCGCGCTCAGGTCAAGGCCAACATCTCCACCTTTGTGCCCAAGGTGATGACGCCGTTCCAGTGGGACGGCCAGGACACCACTCTGGAGATCGGGGCCAAGGTGACGGCGCTGCGAAACGCGATGCACGCCAAGGGTTTGACCATGTCCTGGCACGACGCGACGAGTTCAATCCTGGAAGCGGCTCTGGGCCGCGGCGACCGGCGCCTGGGGCCGGTCATCCTGGCGGCCTGGCGGAAGGGCGCGCGGCTCGACGCCTGGGATGAGCACTTCGACTACTCGCGCTGGCTTGCCGCGTTCGCCGAACAGGGCCTTGATCCAGCCTGGTATGCCCAGCGCGACATCCCGATCGACGAGCAACTGCCCTGGTCGCATCTTGGGGCGGGCGTTTCGCCGGCATTCCTGCTTCGCGACCGCAAGCGTGCCCAAGCGGCGATGGCCACGGCCGATTGCCACTGGGGTCCGTGCGGCAACTGCGGCGTCCCGGCCGCGACCGGCTTTGCCTGCGAGACGGGCGAGCAGGGGCCGCGGATGTTGCTGGCGAAGATCGGCGACGAGGGGCCGGGCTGGCAGTACGTGGGTCCGCCGGGAGACCCGCGTCGATTCGGCGGTATCGTTGCCGGCGGCGCCGGAGCGGAAGCTGGTGCTAACGTGGAAGGCGCCGCTGGCGAATTGCGCGGCTGGCCATACGATCTGCTTGGGAGCGAGATGCAGTCGAAGGACGCAGGGCTCAAGGGTCTGGCGTCGCTGGTGGAGGCGGCCGGCGGCGAGTCCATGGCTTGAACTCGGGTGAAACTACCCTCGAACTGATCCGGCTTTTCGTCTTCCTGGTTGGGGCGGCCGCTCTGGTCACGCTCCTGGCCCGGCGTATCAAGCTGCCGTATACGGTCGCTCTGGTGGGCTTCGGCATCGCTGCCGGTGCGCTGGCCTCGCCGCTGCGAGTGGAGGTCACGCCTCAGCTCGTGCTGGTAGTCCTGCTGCCGGCC
>DASVKT010000031.1:0-28582 GCA_036385235.1 Candidatus Limnocylindrales bacterium
TCGCCGACGAGCTTCTTGTACTTGACGAGGGCGATGTCCGGCTCGATGCCGGTGGTATCGCAATCCATCATGAAGGCGATGGTGCCGGTGGGGGCGAGTAGCGTGGTCTGGGCGTTGCGGAAGCCGTTTGCGCGGCCCAGCTCCAGGGTGTTGTCCCAGATGTCGCGGGCGGCGCGGTGCAGATCCGAGGGGACGCCGGCCTTGTCCGGGATGGAGTGGGCGGCGTCGCGGTGCTTCTGGATGACGCGGAGGAACGGCTCCTCGTTCTTCTTGTATTCCTTGAAGGGGCCGCCGTGGTCGCGGGAGATGATGGCGCTCTGGCAGTAGGCCTCGGCGGTCATGATCGAGGTGATGGCGCCGGCATAGGCCTGGCCCTCGGGGGAGTCGTAGGCGAGGCCGCGGCTCATCAGCAGCGCGCCCAGGTTGGCGTAGCCGAGGCCGAGCGGCCGATACAGGTGCGAGTTGTCGGTGATCATCGGCGTGGGGTAGCTGGCGTTGTCCACCAGGATTTCCTGCGCGGTGATGGTCAGGCGGCTGGCGTATCGGAACGCCTCGACGTCGAACTCGCCGTCGTCGCGGACGAACTTCATGAGGTTGAGGCTGGCCAGGTTGCAGCTCGTGTCGTCCAGGAAGCTGAATTCCGAGCACGGATTTGTGGCGTGCTGGCGGGCCGAGTTGGAGACCGGGTTCCAGTCGTTGATGGTGGTGTCGTACTGGATGCCGGGGTCGCCGCAGACCCAGGCCGCATCCGCCATCTCGCGGAAGAGCTTGCGGGCGCGGAAGGTGTCCATCGGGTGGCCGTCGACGACGGCCTTGGTGGTCCAGTCGCCGTCGGACACGACCGCACGCATGTAGTCGTCCGTGACGCGGACGGAGTGGTTGGCGTTCTGGAAGGCGATGGAGCCGTAGGCCTCGCCGGTGAAGCTGGCGTCGTAGCCCATCTCGATGAGGGCCCAGGCCTTCTTCTCTTCCTTGATCTTGCTGGTGATGAAGTCCTCGATGTCCGGGTGGCTGATGTCGAGGATGACCATCTTGGCGGCGCGGCGGGTCTTGCCGCCCGACTTGACCACGCCGGCGAAGGCGTCGTAACCGCGCATGAATGAGACCGGGCCGGAGGCGGTGCCGCCGCCCGACATCTTCTCGCGGCTCGATCGAATGGTGCTGAGGTTGGAGCCGGCGCCCGACCCGAACTTGAAGAGCATCGCCTCGGTCTTGGCCAGATCCATGATGCTGCTCATGGTGTCCTGGACCGAGTTGATGAAGCAGGCCGAGCACTGGGGCTTGGCCTCTACGCCGACGTTGAACCAGACCGGCGAGTTGAAGCTCATCTTCTGATGGACCAGGAGGTGGGTAAGTTCGGCCTGGAAGGCGCGGAGGTCCTCATCCGTGGCGAAGTAGTGCTGAGTTTCCGCCCAGCCGGCGATCGTGTTGACCACGCGGTCGATCAGCTGGCGGACGCTTGTTTCGCGGTCCGGGGTGTTGAGGTGGCCGCGGAAGTACTTGCTGACGACGACGTTGGTGGCCAGCTGGCTCCAGAACGCGGGAACCTCGACGTCCTTCTGCTCGAAGACGGAGACGCCCTTCTCGTTGCCGATGCTGGCGGTGCGGGTCTCCCACTCGATTTCGTCGTACGGGTGGATGCCGGGCACGGTCCAGCGGCGGGGGAAATGCAGGCCCTTGACGCCGATGCCGGTGAAGGTGCCGTCCGCCCGCATGGGGGACTCGGCCATGACAGCGACGGCGGCAGCCGTGGCTCCGGCCGTGGTTTCGGCCGTGGTTTCGGCCGTGGTTTCGGCGGCGCTGGCCGTGGCGGCTTCGGACGTGGTTTCGGCCGTGGCGGTTTCGGCCGTGGCGGTTTCGGCCGCGGCGGTTTCGGCCGTGGCGGTTTCGGCCGTGGCGGCGCTCGCGGCCGTGGTTTCGGCCGTGGTTCCGGCGGCGCTGGCGGCCGTGGCGGTTTCGGCGGCCGTGGCGGCGCTCGGCGTGGCCTCAGTCTTGGCGCTCGCGGCGGACGTGTTCGCGGCGGCTCGACTCATTTCCTGCACCTCTCCTGGATCTACCGGGTTTGTCATCTATCTCTTCGTCTGCTGCGGGGGGCGGCGTGGCGGCGGCTTCGTGGCCTTGTGCGCGGCGGCGATGCGTCGGGGCGGCCCTTCCCTGCGCCGGGCACCCCAAAAACCCTCAGAACTACTCAGGGGGTGGTCGCCTTGACTAATCGCATCCGCAGGCCGACCGACCTCCCGTCTGCCGCCGGCCTTTCGACCCTCCCCGGTTTGCGTGCCGTTAGTCGCGGTTTGGGCGACGTCCGGTGCTCGATTTGCCGGTCCGAGTGGTCGTGACGATATCTGCGAGCGCTGTGGCGATCTTCCTCCAACTAGGTACCTTTCCCTGCCGCTTCGGCCTCTCTCCGCGGCCTCTGCGGCGCCTTCCGGGTCCGATCGGGTCCCGGCCGACCGGCGGAATGTACGCCACCGAGGGACGGGCAGTCAAGCCCTAAAAACACAACATCTTGTGGTATCCTGCCCGACACAACCACCACATCTAGGTATTCGGGCTTTGTGCGTGGAGATTCTCCGCCGCCCGGTGGATGGTCTGCGGACGCTCTGTGGACGGGATCTGCGGCTCTGTCCACGCTGCGGCGCCGGGGCGGCCCCGCGGGCTCCGGACCGGCCCGATGCGGTCTGTCCCCTCTGTCCACGCTGCGGTTGCGGCGAGGCCTCCAGAAGCGTGTGATAGGCCCGATGCGGCCGTCCCCCTCCGCCGACTTGAACGGACGTTCTATTCTACCACTCGATGTCGCGCTCCACGTCTGCGGCCCATTGAATGGAACCGCCCCGAATGCCCCCGGAGGCGCCGCCGGCGACTCCGGACCACCTTGTACGCCCGCTGCCCGGCCCGCGCCGCCAGCGACTCCGGACCTGCTCGTCGTCCGCATCTTCGGGCCCTGCCCCGGGGCCCTGCGCGGCCGAGGCCCTGCGCGGCCGGGGCCTTCCCAGGGCCCTGCGCGGCCGAGGCCGAGGCCGCCCGCATTTCCTTGTATCAACCCCCAGAGTGTTGTGGAATCGGCGGTAGCTGGAATGGGCCAGGATCTGCCTCGGCCGAGGGCGGCGACTAGCGTCAGGGTTGGTCGCCGCCGAATCGATGGCTCTTGGCCGCTTCCAGGGCCCGGTTTTCGGCCCGGAGCGGGTCCTGGAGCATCGGCGGCGCGGGCGAGGGCCTGCCACGGGGCGCCTGAACGCGACGGCCGGCGCTCGTCTGCTCCACAGTACTCTGCCCATTGATATAGGGAAAGAACCAGAGGCCGCGCAGCGAGCCGGCGGGGTGTGCAATCCAGCGCCGGACCTCGCGCGTGCGCGCGGGCAGCGCCGCACCGAGGAGAGCCGCATGCGTGGCCGCTGCTCTCCGATGGGCATTGTTGCTGGGCAGAACAACAACGGCTGCAACATGCTCGGCCTGCCACCCTCGAGTTCGCCGAACCACGCCCGGCACGACGCGCGCCTTGATGTCGAGCGCTCGAAGTAGATCCTGGATGTCGACGATCTCCGATTTGATCTCGATGATCAGCAAGGCCGCAGATTCGGGCCGCCAGGCGAGGACATCCACGGACCCACGGTCCCCGAAATGGTTGAACGTTTCCTCGGGACAGACTTCCCAACCGGCCGCCACCAACTCGGCGACCACCAGGTTTGAAAGATGGGCATGCCGTCTATCCAGCAGCCGGGCGAGCTTAGGACCGCGCCATCGGAGCGCCAGCGTGAGGTCTGCCTCGAGCGCCTGGCCAATCCTGTCCAAGGTGTCAATCGAAAGCGAGCCGAACTTCCCGCGCTCAATTGCCGAGACGCTGGCCTGCGATACCCCTGCCAACGCGGCCACATCCGCTTGTCGCAGCCGCAATTCCACGCGGATGGCGCGAAACGTTATGCCGATCTTGACGCGGTCCATACCCGCATGATGGCGGGCGCCGCTTATCGGCCGATCAACCGGCGCGGGGCGCCTGTCGGGCGATCAACCGGCGCGGCCGATCAACCGGCGCGGCCGATCAACCGGCGCGGCCGATCAACCGGCGCGGGGCGACCAACCGTGGCGGGACGCTTATCGGCCGATCAACCGGCGATCAACCGGCGCGGGTCAAGCCGGCGGGGTCGAGCCGCGCGCTCCCCAGCAGCCGCTCGATCACCAGCGCCACTCCGTCTTCATCGTTGCCGGCGGTCACGAAGGAGACGGCGGCGAGGACCTCGGGGTGGGCGTTTGCGACGGCGACGGCGGTGCCGGCCCAGGTGAGCATCGGCAGGTCGTTGGGCATGTCGCCGAAGGCGAGCACGTCGGCGGCGGAGATCCCGCGCGCGTCGCAGAGCCGGGCCAAAGTGGTCGCCTTGCTGACGCCGAGGGCACTGAGTTCGATGGCGGCGCGCTCGGGGTTCGAGTGGGTCGGCTCGGCGATGTCGCCGACAAGCTCGCGCGCCACGGCCAGCAGATCGTCGGCGGTCCAATCCGGGTGGCCGAAAAGAAGCTTCAACGCCGGCATTTCGAGCAGCCGCGCCACGTCGGCCACCGGCGGGTTCGACTCCTCATCCCACTGATGTTGCAGATGACCCGGTTCGCAGCTGAAGCCCTCGGCCGACTCAACCGCGAAGGTGCCGCCCGGCACGGCCAGCCGAAGCCGACGGACGACTTCAAGCGCAGCATCGGCCGGAAGCGGGTAGGAGTGGACGACGCGCGAGGCGTGCAGGTCGTAAGTGACCGCCCCGTTTGCGCAGACCGCAACCCCGTGATGGCCGGTAGTGGTGGCAATAGGTTCCATCCACCGCGGCGGGCGGGCCGTGATAAGGACAAGTTCGATGCCGGCTGCCTCGAGCCCGTCGAGTGCCTCGGCGGTCCGGCAGGAGATGGTGCCGTCGGACCGGAGCAGCGTGCCGTCCAGGTCCGTGGCGACGAGGCGGATGTGCGCGAGGTCGCGGCCGGCTCGGTCCGTGGCCGCCGCCGAGCCCGTGGCCGCCGCCGAGCCCGTGGCCGCCGCCGAGCCGCCACTCGCCCCCACAGCAGCCACTCCCGCTATCGCTCGGAACTCGGTCGCTTCTTGCCGTTGCCGATCTTGCGCGTGGCTCCGCGGCCGGGGGACCAGCGGGAGTCTTCGGCGGCGGAGTCGGCGTCACGGGCTTGGAGGCCGGCGGAGTCGGCGTGCCCGGCCGATGGGCTGGGTCCACCGGGCCTGCCCGCGCCGGGTGGTCGGCCGGCTCCGCTACTCCCGCGCGCGGGCGTCCCCCTCAGCGACGCTCGGCTGCCCGGCGTCCATGCGGGACGGTCGGTGTCGGGCGGTGGAGTCGACGGTCGCCCAATCGATGGCGATGCGATGCGCTGCCGGCCCAGCAATCCCATCAGCCAGCTGTTTCGCGCCGTTCGGCCGCCGACGCGCCGGACGATGGACGCGAGGCCGTGATCGTCGGTCACGACAAGCAACCCGGCCGAATCTTCGGCGAAGTCGCGCTCACACAGGCGGATTATCAGTTCGTCCGCGGTCGATCGGCCGGAGTAGCGGATCTCGACCCCGGCGGCGATGCGCCGTGAGACCAGCCCATGCTCGGGCGAACCATCGAGGACCAGCACGACTGCCACGCCCGCCGGGACGATGGCTCGCAGCCGCCCGATTAGAGCCGCCGCCGGCAGTGGGTCGGCCGTCCGGCGCAGGGCGTGCAATACATTGGTGCCGTCGACGATCAGCCGCTCGACGCCCTCGAGGACTCTGGCGTCGTCAGGCATGGGGCCCGCTCAGTGGGCGGGCCGCGCCCGGCGTCACCACGGCGCCCGGCGTCGCCACGTGGCCGCGCGTCACCACGGCGCTCGGCGTCGCCACGTGGCCGCGCGTCGCCACGGCGCCCGGCGTCGCCACGGCGCTCGGCGTCACTCGCGTCGTGCCCCGCCCGCGCATCGGGCGCCCGTCAGTTAGCATCCTGATCATGCTTCTTCTCGTCGACCTCGATGGTGTCGTCTACCGCGGCGCCGAGCCGGTGCCCGGCGTTCCCGCCGTTCTTTCGGCCCGCGCCGCCAAAGGTGATGACGTCGTGTATGTGACCAACAATTCGATGTGGTACCGCACCGACTACGTCACGCGCCTGGAGAGTATGGGCGCGCCGTGCGATCCGGACTTGATCGTCTCGTCGGCGCGCGCGACGGCGCTCTATCTGCGCGACCTTGAACCGCAGCCGAAGCGCGTTCTGGTCGTCGGCGGCCCCGGCCTTGTCCACGAGATCCAGGATGTCGGCATAGAAGTCGTCTTCGGCGGTGACGCCGCCAACCGCTGGCTGGCCAACGGCCGAAATGCGGCCGAGGCGGTCGGCCGGGTCGACGCCGTTGTCGTCGGGCTGGATCTGGAGTTTTCCTACGGCCGATTGGCCTGCGCCGCCGACGCCATCAGATCGGGCGCCCGCTTCATCGCCACCAACCGCGATCCCATCTACCCGCTCGAGAAGACCCTGATGCCCGGCGCCGGCTCCATTGTCGCCGCGATCGAGACCGCCTCCGGCCACACGCCGGTTTCGTTGGGCAAGCCCGGGCCGCTCCTGCTGGAAGTCGCCGCCCACGCCGTCGGCAAGGACGTCAGAGACGCTGTGATGATCGGCGACAGCCTCGTCACGGATCTGCCTGCCGCGATTGCCGTTGGGGCGCGCTCGATACTGATGCTCACGGGTGTCTCGACGCGGGCTCAGGTCGAGGCTCTCGCGGACAAGGGTCAGCCCACGGAGATCGCCGCCGACGCTGCCGAGCTATCTGCCGCGCTGGACCGAATGGCAGGCGCCTGAGCCTGCCGAATTGGCCCGAGACGCACGGCCGGCCTTTAGCCTCTGAGGGCCTGGGGCGAGCAGGGTTTCGGCCTTGTGTAACCCGCATGCACCACATTCATTGCCGCCTGGCCCGGTTCGTTGCCAACTCGCAACTTTCTGCGTCGTTCGTGTGACGTGGAGCGTTAGAATGGCACTCAGCAGTCCCGTCCAGGGCCGTCGCGCCCTGGCTTGGAGCATGTGCCGTACCCCCCGGAGAGGGTCGAATTGGACGCTTCCGCTCCGCGTCCCGCCGAACAAGTTCAGCCGTCGGGTCCCTACCCGATGCCGGAGAATCTTCGGGATCGAATCGGCCAGATGGTTCTGGTCGGGTTCCGCGGAGTAGCCGCGCTCGATGCACAGGCCACAATTCGCAATATCGCGAGTGGCACGGTCGGCTCCGTCATCCTGTACGACGTGGATGCCGAGACGGGCGGCATGCGGAATATCCAGTCCCGAGACCAGGTTCGCGAGCTTGTGGCGTCGCTCAAGGCCGCCAGCGAGATCCCTGTTCTCGTGGCCGTGGATGCCGAAGGCGGCTTCTACCACCGCCTCAAGGAGAAGTACGGTTTCGCGCCCACCACGCCGGCAGCGGATCTGGGTTCGCGGGACGATCTCGAGTTCACCCGGGCAGCGGCCGGCAACATCGCCTCGCAGCTGGCCGAAGTCGGCATAGACATGAACCTGGCTCCGGTGGTGGATTTGCTCAATCCGGCGAACCTCACCGTGAGCGCTCGCCGCAGCAGCTTCTCGTCGGACCCGGCCAAGGTTGCGGCCCACGCCCGCCAGTTCATCCTGGCCCATCGTGACGCCGGGGTGCTGACCGCAGCAAAGCACTTCCCGGGGATGGGAGGCGTGCTGCGGCCGTATTCCCCGGGCCTCGGCGAATTGATCGAAGCGTGGTCCTCGGATGAGTTGAAGCCCTATAAGGACCTCATCAACGAAGGAATCCTGGACGCCGTCCTCACGACCCGAGTGACGCACTCGGAGCTGGACCCGGAGTTCCCGGGCTGCCTCTCCGCCAGGATCATCGACGGGCTTCTGCGCAAGGAGATGGGCTTCAATGGAGTCGTGATCTCTGATGCGCTGGAAATGCTCGCGATCTGGGATGTCTACGGCTTTGAGCGTGGCACAATCCTGGCGGTCAACGCCGGCATAGACCTGCTCCTCTACTGCAACGAGTCCGGGATCGTGCCCTACAGCGACGACCGAGGCCCGGAGGCCGTCCAGGTAATCCTGGATGCCGTCCATCGCGGCGAAATCGCCGAGTCACGGATCAATGAGGCCTGCGGCCGGGTTCTGGCCCTGAAGTCGCGCTCGTTGGTTTAGGAGCGGGCCGTCGGCCCAGTCGGTTCCGCGGACGCGGAGGTGCCGGCCGCACCGCTCGCTGATTGACGCCCCCCAAGGCGCCGCCGGCCCAGTCGTGTCCCGTCGTGTCCAATCGTGCCCGACTACGCGGCGTGAGCCTCTTGCCCGCCGTTGGCGGAGCGCTCCTTGAGGAAAGTCGTGATGGCGTCGCTCGGAAGTGGCCGGGAGAACAGATAGCCCTGGCCGATGTCGCATTGCAGCGCCCGGAGGCGGTCGGCTTGCTCGATGTGCTCGATGCCCTCTGCCACGGTCTCCAGACGGAGTGTCTTGCCGATCCGGATCATCGCATCCACCAGGGCGCTGGCCGTCGGCTCCGTGGCAACTCCGTCCACGAACGACTTGTCGATCTTGAGGATATCGATCGGGAAGCGGCGCAGATAGGCGAAGGACGAGTAGCCGGTCCCGAAGTCGTCGATCGCCAGCCGAACTCCCAGCGACTTGAGCTGGAAGAGGCGGTTCAGGGTCGCCGTGGTGTCGATCATGAGGACGCTCTCGGTGATCTCCAGGATCAGCCGGCTGGGCGGCAGCCCGGAGTCGTCCAGGGCGTCGGCGACGTCGCGCACGAGGTTGGGGTGGCGCAGCTGGCGGGCCGAAAGGTTCACGTTGAGGGCGATCGGCTCGTCCGCAGGGATCTCCTTCTGCCACTTCCGGACCTGGCGGCATGACTCCTGGATGGCCCACTGACCAAGCGGGACGATCAAACCGCTTTCCTCGGCAAGAGGAATGAATTCCATCGGCGGGACGATGCCGCGGCGTGGATGCTGCCAGCGGATCAGGGCCTCGACGCCCGTGAGCCGGCCGGTCTGAAGGTCGATCGTGGGCTGGTAGTACATGAGGAATTGCTGCTGGTCGATCGCGACCCGTAACTGGGACTCGACTTCTATGCGGCGGATCGCGTCGGCGTGCATCTCAGGATCGAAGAGCGCGTACCCGCCTTCGTAACGGCGGGCCTGGTGCATGGCCACGGCCGCGTCGCGGAGCAGATCCTCGGCCGTGCCCTCGCCGGACATCGTGATCGTAATACCGATATGTGGCTGGAGTTCCACCTGGGCAGTGGGCAGTTGGATCTGCTGGCGGAGCAGGGCCATGATCCGCTCCATGGCCATGGTCGCGTCGGCGGGGGAGCCGAGCCGGTCCAGGAGGATCGCGAACTCGTTGCCGCCCATGCGCGCCACCGTGTCATGGCCGCGGACGCAGGAGCGGAGGCGGTCGGCGACGACGAGCAGGGCGGAGTCGCCGGCGTCGTAACCGAGGCTGTCGTTGATTCGCTTGAGACCGTTCAGGTCGCAGTAGAGGACCGCGATGGTGCTGTTGTCGCGCTTGGCAGCCGTCAGGGCGTGTTCGACGCGGTTGGCGAACAGAGCCCTGTTGCTGAGCCCGGTGAGCGCATCGTGGAAGGCCTGGTGGCGCAACTCGGCCTCGAGTGTGTGGCGCTCGGTGACGTCTCTCGTGTTCAGAACGAGGCCGCCGACCGACGGCACGTCGAGCAGGTTGGTAGCCCGCGTTTCCGTGTGCCGCCAGGATCCGTCCGAGTGGCGCAGGCGGCATTCGCAGACGATCGATGCGCCGGCCGTCGATGCGACTTCCCGAATGTGAGTTGCCATCTGCCCGGCGTCGTCCGGGTGCACCAGAGTCGACAACTCCTGGCCGATCAAGTTGTCGGCTTCGTAGCCGAAGACCTGGCGGACGGACGGGGATTGGTAGAGGAGCACGCCATCGGGGCTGATGATGCTGACGACGTCACTAGAGCTTTGGATGAGCGCCTGGAACCGCTCCGAGCTTTCACGCTCCACGTTGACGTTCTGAAGGTCTGTCCGCGAGATGGCCAGCGAGGCCTGGGTCGCCAGGGCTCGGAGGGCCGCAGGGAGGTCTGCGGGTACGGCGCCGGAGGATTCGACGATCAATACGCCGCGAATCGCGGCGGCAACCCGGACAAGCGCAATGACGACCTCGGCCCCGATGAGCCTGGCGCCCGTGGGGCTTGTGGTCAGGTCGGCGGTGTCCGGCGCCTCGCGCAACGTGAACTGCCGATCGGCCAGCTCCTGGTTGGACGGGGCCAGGCTGCCCGCGTCGACTGTTGCTCCGGACATCTCGTCGGATCGGCGCCCGGCAGATGCCAGAACCGAATATCGCGTTGGCGGGACATTTTCTCCGTCGGCGACGGCCAGCGTGACGCGGATACCGGCCGTCCCGCCGCAAAGAGCCAGACCACCTTCGACGGTGGCCGTGGCGATCGCTTGCAGGTCGATTGCGGCAACCAGATCCAGCCCGGTCGCAGCCAGGATTTGCTGGCGCTGCGAGGCCTTTTCATAGCGGGAGATGTAGGAGGCCATGCCCTGCATGAGGGTGGCGACGACCGCGAAGCCGATGGTGAATCCGGCCGAGACGGTTAGCGAAGTCGCGTCGGTCAGGCCCTGGCCGATGGCTACGGCCGACATCAGCGCGGTCCGGAAGAGGACTCGACGTATCGAGCCGAAGGAAGCGCCGAAGAACACGGCTGCCGTCAGGATGGCGACGACGTACTCGCTCCAGCGCGCATCGATGGCCATCGTGAAGAAGCAAACCGCTGCGATGGCCACGATATCGGCGGCTACGGTGAATTCCCGGCGCCGATAAACGAAGATCCAGACGGCCGCCAGGGTCGGCACGGACACAAGGCCGGCCAGGTGGAGGGCCAGGAAGTCGGCTGATGACGTCGTCGCAACGGCCATCGCCCCGACCAGATTGGCCAGGGCAAACGCCAGAAGCAGCAGTTGCACGCGGCCCAGCAAGTCGCGGGGCTGGGCGCCGGCACGCAGTCCCGCCAGGGACCTTGCCAGTTTCAGCCGAGCCAAGGCGGTAATTCCCTCCGGAGGGTCAGGCTAGAGACCGTGGGTAATGGCGACGGGTAATGGCGACAAGCGTGCCGAGACACGCTTATCAGTGGCTTCGGTTGGCCGCGGCGGCGACTGAGGGGCAATACCTACGCCAAATGCGTGATCTTGGCCTGGGGCCGTCGTCTACGGTTCAAGTTGGGCGTCGGCGGTGTAGCATCGCCGAAACCATGACGACACCAAGCCTGCCGCCCCGGCCAACCTATGGCTCGAGCTTCCGCCCGATCGAAGACAGCGATCTGACGGGATATGGCAGCGCCTTCGATTTTGATGACGAAGGCTTGGACTACGACGACTACGAACTCGGCTGGGGGGACCGGTTCCGAAACTTCATCGGTCGGGGTCTGGCGCGATTGGGCTGGCTTGCCCTAGCCGCAGCTTTGGCCCTCGGGTCCGCCGGTATCGTCGCTGCGGCAGATCACTCGCCGTCCACCGGATCGCGGCCGGAATTGACATGGAGCCAGGATCAGATCCTGTCGGCTAGGCTGACCGCGGCCACTCGCGATCTTGCTCGCCTCGGCGACGACGTCGACTCGCTCTTCAACCAGGGCATGAACACACTCAGCGGTCTGACACAGATCAACCAGGTGGCGCTTCAGAAGGCCTGGGACGAAGGCTGGAACAACGTCAACGCCATAGATGCCGGCGCGGCGGATCTCAACTCAAGACTGCAATGCGCGCAGTGGGATTCGTCGCTGCGGACGGACCTTATGAAGACATATAGGCCGGCCCTGGTCGATCGCTACCTCGAGGTATGCCAGGCCATCGCCGCGGTCGCGCCCCTTCATGACAACTGGCAGTCGATGTTCGACGGTAGCCGCACTGCAATCGTCGTGGTGAACGACATCGAAGACTGGGACGCCGCCGCCAAGGACGCGAGGAATTCGGCAGCTCAGGGCAACTACGCCGATGCCATTGCCAAACTCCGAACAGCCGCCGATTCGATTGCCGATGCATCCAGAACCGCCAGCCTTCTGGCGGTGACGACGGACGTGGGGACTCTGACGAAGTGGCTGACCAGGATGGGCCAGTTGGACGACGCTCTCGCCCTCCTGTGGCAGATGATGATCGACTCCCACGGAGTGGTGACTTCCCAGGTCGCGGCCGCACTGAGGGCGGTGAACGAGGCCAACGCCATGTTGCCGCAGACCACGGACGATTTTGCCGCCGCGCTTCAGGTGGCGATGTACGAAATGGCCGGGAATCTCGTGTCCGAAACCAGCGACATGAACCAGGCCAAGGGCGCCCTCGCCAATGCCCTCGCCGACCTCACGGGCGGCGGCTTGGTTTACGGCAAATAGCACCGGCTTGGCCGGCCGCACACGTCGCCCGACTGGGTAGACTTAGGCTCCAATATCAAGTCGGCCCGATGCCGACGCATGGGTCAGCGGCGCCCCGATGAGCCGCGCGGCCGGAGGGCACATCAATGCAGTTGCGCGTCATCGGTGATCAACCCTGGGATGTTGCCGCAGATGTGCTGGCGGTTCCGTTCGTCGGCAAGCCCGTGTTCGAGGGCGTTCTCGCCGAGCTGGACAAGCGCGCCGGCGGCGAACTGTCTGCTCTGGCTGCCTTCGGTGAACTCAAGAGCGACCGCTACGGAACGGTCTTGACCCCGGCCGGGGAGCTGCGCGCAGGACGTTTGATGGCCGTTGGTGCCGGCGATGCCGAGACGATCACGCGCCAGGTTGTGCTGCGGATCGGATCCACTGTGGAGCGGCGGCTTGCGGGCAGGTCCGTTCGCACGCTGGCGATCTGGATGGGCGACCTCGGCGAACGCATCGACGGTGGGGCGGTCGTGGTCGCGGAGCTGCTGGCTCGCGGCGTCGTCGAGGGCGAGTTTGAGCCCGCGACGATCTACCGGGAGGACTACAAGAACACTCCGCCGGCGCTGGACGAGCTGATCCTCGTGGCGCCCGGGGCTGATACGGCCACTCTCTTGCGGGCGGCGGAACGCGGCGCGATCATCGGTGAGGGAGCCAACCTGGCCCGGCGGCTGGACAACCGCTCCGCCAACGACGTTTCACCCGAAGTGCTTGCCGGCGAGGCTCGCGCAATTGCGGAGAAGCACGGCCTCTCGATCGACGTTATCGAGCCTGCCCGGGCCAAGGAACTCGGTATGGGGATGTTCCTGGCGGTAGGCTCCGGCAGCGACAATCCGCCGCGCATGATCGTGATGCGATCCGGCCCGGAAGGGGCCAAGGATGCCGCCGGGCGCCGGCTGGCCCTGGTCGGCAAAGGGGTCTGCTTCGACTCGGGCGGTATCAGCATCAAGCCGGCCAATCAGATGGAAGACATGAAGATGGACAAGACCGGTGCCTGCACCGTGATCGCGGCCATCGCCACTGTCGCCAGGCTGGCCCCCGGCACGCCGCTGACGGTCATCGCCCCGGCCGTCGAGAACATGCCCGGTTCGCACTCCGCCCGCCCCGGCGACATCGTCAAGGCGATGAACGGCAAGACCGTTGACATCGTCAACACGGATGCAGAAGGCCGTCTGATCCTGGGCGATGCGATGTGCTACGCAGAGAAGCTCGGCGCGACCCACATGGTGGATATCGCGACGCTGACCGGCGCTGTGGGCCGGGCGCTGGGCGACCAGATGACCGGCGCCTTCGGCAACCCTCAGGACTGGTACGACGCAGTCGCGGCGGCCGGCCAGCGGGCGGGGGAGCGCTACTGGCAGCTCCCGATGATCGAGGAGTACCGCAAGGACCTGGACAGCTGGTACGGCGATTTCACCAACATCGGCTCGCCGGAGGGCGGTCTGGTCAAGAGCGCTCTCTTCCTGCGCGAGTTCGCGACTGTTCCGTGGGTCCATCTGGACATCGCCGGCACGGCGTACTTCCACAAGAAGACCGCGTATGCGCCGACCGGCGCCACAGGCGTGGGCCACGCCACGCTCGTGGAACTGGCGTTGGCCGGCGCCAAGTAGGGTCGTCCTCGCCCCGCAAAACCGGGGCCGCCGAAACCGCAAACCACAACGGAGGCCATATGCTGTCGTCTCTAGCCGGATTGGATCCGCTCGTGCCCGTCCTCTGCGTGGCCGGGTTCATCGGCGGCCTAGCCGCCGATCGTTTGTCGGCGCGTTGGCCGGCCCACGAAGACGGCAGCGTGCGCAAAGTGGACTGGCGGACGTGGTTCGTTGCGATCTTTGCGGCGGTGGCTCTGGCCGCTGTTCCGCAGCGATTCGGCGACCCGGCTCAGCGGCTTCTCTTCGGCGTGGTGTTCTCTGCCTGCGTCGTGCTCATGGCCACGGACCTGGATCAGAGGCTGATGCCGGATGTGGTGAATCTGCCGCTGATCCTGCTCGGGGTCGCGGCTCTCGTATGGGGCGGAGATACGCTCGTGTCGCGGGCGCCGGCCTGGTTGGCGGTTCTCGGCGCGGTCGCAATCCCCGGCCTGCTGTTCGCGGCATCCATCCCATTCGGCGATGGCGCGTTCGGCGGCGGTGACGTCAAGTTCCTGGCGGCCGCGGGGCTGCTGGTTGGGCTGACGCGCATCGTTCTGGCGGTTTTCGCAGGCGCGCTGCTGAGCGGTCTCGTCGTCGTAGTCCTGCTCGCGGCCAGGCGCATCACGCTGAAGAGCTACATCCCGTTTGGGCCGTTCCTGATCATCGGCGTGGTTTGGGCGGCGCTACTTCCGGCGGCCAGCTAGCCCGCGACTGTCGTCCGGCGTACGCCGCAACTCGGGCAGTAGTAGGTCCTGGCGTTGCCGGAGCTCTTCTCGGAGCCGAGCAGATCCGTGATCGGTTCGTGCAGCCCTTCCGGCGCGACTCGCGAGGCAGGGTAGCCGCACGTGCACCACTCCACGGACTGCTTGCCGCGCTGGAACTGCCCCTCGTCGGTCAGGAGCGTTTCCAGCAGGCTGCGCCGATCCTCGCCAAACGCAGGGTCATCGAGAATCTCGAGAGCCCGCTGGACTAGGTCAAGCCGCGCAAAGGGCACGGTCCGGAGCTGGTCCATGGAGACGAGGGCTCCGGCAGCGGCGACTCGGTCGCGCCACTTCGGCGCGCTGCGCAGGACGCCGTCCAGGGCTTCGATGGCCGGTTCGCCGATGGCGACGCACTTGTCCCACTGGCCCCGGGCGGCCCAGTACTGCGCGGCTGCGGCGTTGGCCTCGGACGGCTGCCAGTCCAACTGGATCAGCGCGGCCATGATGTCCGCCCGCTCCAGAGTGTCCACGGCATCCAAAGAGGCGACCAGTAGCGGAATGCCCACGGCGCCGCACTCGACGCAACGGCGCCATTCTCGGAGGGCGGCCCAGTAGCGCACGCCGGACTCATCTGTCGCCGGCATCCACTTGAGCTCGGTCAGGCCGCGCGCCGCGGCCCGGCGGATGCCGGGGTCCTTGTCCGCGAGAGCGCCGACAAGGGACTCGGTTACGAGTGGTGACTGGATTCGGGCAAGCCGCCGGACCGCGATTTCGCGCACGTCGGCGTCTTCGTGCCGGATGGCGGTCTGAAGAGCCTCGATGCCATGCTCATCGCACAGGATGTCCAGTGCCTGCGAGGTTGCTCGTTCCACCGGCAGGCTGGACCTGCCGCTGGACTTCTGCCGCACCTGCTCGTGGGCCAGCACGATGATCAGCGGGACGATCGCGTCCACGTCGCGGATGGCCTGAAGGGCTTTGATTGCCGCGACTCGCACGGTCTCGTCTGAGTCCATCGTTGCCCTAGCCAGCGGCTCAACGGCATCGGCGACCCGCAGGCGGCCGAGCGCCGCGGCGGTGGTCCGGCGAGTCTCCGCGTCCGCATCTGTCATGAGGCGGCGGTAGACGGCCGCGGCGGCGGTGGCCCGGACGTCGGAGCGGGCGTCTTCGAGAGCGGCAACCAGCGGCTCAACGACCCTGTGACCGCCGCGAGCTGCCAGTGCCGCAACTGCCGCTCTGCGCACGCCGGCGTTGTCGTCCTTCAGCAGCCCAACCAGCGGCTCAACCGCGAGCGGATCCTTCAACGGCCCGAGCGCTTCCGCCGCGGCCATTCGGATGGCCGGGTCCTTGAAGTTGAGCGCCTTGATCAGGCCCTGGACGTCTCTCTTGGCTTCCAACTGATGAATGTTGGGAGGACCAAAGAGCGGCATGTTGAAGACCCTCTTTCCCTCGTCGTGCACCCGAGCGGACGGCCGGGGTACGACATCGAAGCGACGATTAGGCGGACGGCACAGCTTGCGACGAAGAACGTGCGCGGAGAGAGAGGCTAGCACCCTTCAGCGCGAATTTGGGGACGCTGTTGCGCTCAGTTTCGCGCCAACGGTGCGATCTGCACCTCAACCGACCGTACCCCACCAGACCGGGACTTTGGAGCGGCTTCACGCAGGGGGATAGAACGTCCGATCACGCCGTCGCGCGTCCATGATGTATCATCGACTCTAGCCGGAGTCGTCCTGAGGTGGTGCCCTTCCAAGGGACGGCGTCAAACCGGCGGGCGTAACCGCATAACGTGCTCGTCGGGAGCGCGCGCAACGGAGTTTGCTCGCACGATGACTGCCTCGAACGACCGCCGCACCGCCAGCCGCAAGAAGCTGGCTGGGCGCCTCATCCGCCTCTTCCTCGGCGTTGCTCTGCTGACGCCTGCGCTCGCCTTCCAGACCCCGCCGATTCCCGTGAAGGCCGATGCCCTTTCCGACGCCGTCGCCGAGCAGAAGCGTCTGGTGAAGATCATCGCGGACCAGAAGGCCCAATTGGCGAAGCTCAATTCTCAGCAGGCTGCCCTGAAGAGTCAGATCGCCGCCACCAGCCAGAACCTCACGGATGTCCGGACTTCCATAACGCAGTCGGAGTCGGATATCGCCGCGCTGTCCAGTGAAATGGTCGGTGTGAAGGCCCACTACGACAACTTCGCCGCCGAGCAGTCATTACTGGAGGCTCGTTTGGCCGAGCTGTCCAACGAGCAGGAAGCCAAGCAGCGCGAACTTGATGTGCGGGAGCAGATCCTGGCCGCTCGCCTGGTCGCGGCCTATGAAACGGACCAGACGTCAGTCATGCAGCAGTTGCTGACCGCACACTCGCTGACCGAGGCCCTGTCTGATGCCTCGTACTACGGGGCTCTCTCCCAGGCGGACAAAGCCCTGGCAGATCAGATCCGCTCGGACCAGCAGTCTCTGGCGGAGATCAAGCAAACGGTTGAGTTGGCGAGCACGGCCAACCAGCAGCTCAAAGATGCGGTGGCTGCCCAACAGCAATCTCTGGCGGACGACCAGGCTCACTTGACGGCGGCCGAGAAACAGCTGGCCGACTTGAAGGCCAGTCTCGAGAAGCAGCTGGCGGGCCAGAACGCGGCGGAGGCGAAGCTCGACAGCAACAAAGCCGCGCTGGACGCCGCGATTCAGTCCAACGGCCTGGCCATGGACGATCTCGGCAGCAAGATAGACCAGCTAGTCGCGCAGATGGCCCCCACTGCCAAGATTCCGTCGCGGTACAGCGGCACGTTCCAGTGGCCGATGGGCGGCCAGATAACACAGGACTTCGGCTGCACCGGCGTCGCGTCGGAGCCGCGCGTCGGCAATTGCGCCCACTTCCACCAAGGCGTCGATATCGCGGCGCCGTGCCTGACTCCCATCTACGCGTCCGGCCCGGGTGTTGTTGTGTTTGTCGGATACAATCCGTATGACGCCGCCCCCAAGGCGTGGCTGGTGATAGTCGCGCACTCGACGAGCATCGTTACCTGGTATGCCCATATGACGGCTCATGCGCCGGCCGGGATATATGTCGGAGCGCAGGTCACGAGCAAGACGGTCGTTGGGACCGAGAACACAACGGGTCATTCAACCGGCTGCCATCTTCATTGGGCAGTTCGCGTGAACGGCGTATTCGTAAATCCGCGGCTGTTCATATAGTGGTCTCGACGTCTGGCGTAGGTGTCCTCGGTCTCATTTTCAGTTCCTCACCCGGCCAACTTCGGACGAGCCCCGCGCGGCCTCTGCCATGGCTTCCTAAGGGTAAGGGTGCTAGCATCGACTCAGCCCGGTCAGGCAATAGCAGGAATCGAGAGGGGGCCCGATGAAGCGAACTCTGGCGGTGATACTCGCCGGCGGTGAAGGAGAGAGGCTCTCCATTCTTTCGTCGTTGCGGGCCAAGCCGGCCGTGCCCTTTGGCGGCAAGTACCGCATCATCGATTTCACGCTCTCCAACTGCGTGAACTCGGATATAGACAACGTCGTCGTCCTGACCCAGTACAACCCCCGTTCCCTCAACGATCACATCGGCATGGGCCGGCCCTGGGATCTGGACCGCAACCACGGCGGCGTCCGGATGCTCCAGCCCTACATCGCCCGCGGCCGAGTCGCCGAGTGGTACCGCG
Organism: Candidatus Limnocylindrales bacterium; assembly: GCA_036385235.1. GTDB lineage: Bacteria > Chloroflexota > Limnocylindria > Limnocylindrales > CSP1-4 > Fen-1039. The sequence continues at coordinate 18,351 of DASVKT010000031.1, forward strand.
GCACGGCGGACGCCGTTCTGCAGAACCTCAACGTCATCGAGCAGGCGCCCGGTGATGCCGTCCTGGTTCTGGCCGGCGACCACATCTACAAGATGGACTACCAGCCCTTCGTTGCCGCCCACCGCCGCCATCGCGCGGACGTGACCATCGCGGTTCGGCGAGTGCCGCTGGCGGACGCATCCCGGATGGGCATCCTCGCCTTGGACGACAACGACCGGATCGTTGAGTTTCAGGAGAAGCCGCGCCAGCCCAAGTCGGACCTGGCCAGCATGGGCGTCTACGTGTTCTCCAAGCGGGCCCTGCACCAGTGGCTCTCAGATGATCGCGCCGACTTCGGCCACAACGTTATCCCGGCCATGATCGAGGGCGGGGCTCGTGTCTACGGCTACCGCTTCGACGGCTACTGGCAGGACGTGGGAACGATCCAGACGTATTGGGAAGCGAACCTGGCTCTGCTCTCGGATGCTCCGGAACTGGACCTCTATGACCGCGAGTGGGTCATCCACACCAGGTCCGAGGAGCGGGCTCCGGCCAAGATCGGATCCACTGCCCAGGTTCACAGAAGCCTCATCAGCCACGGCTGCGTGATCAACGGCTCGGTCGTGAACTCCGTGCTGTCACCTGGCGTCGTAGTGGACGTGGGTGCTGTCGTTCGCGACTCGATCATCCTCTTCGACTCGGTCGTTCGGCCGGGCGCCGTGGTAGATCGCGCGATCCTGGATAAGGACGTTGCCGTTGGGCCCGGAGCTATAGTCGGCGAAGGAACGGACTACGACGTCGTGAACCGGCGCGAACCCGGGCGACTCAACACCGGCATCACGGTGGTGGGCAAGAGCGCCGTGATTCCACGGGGCGTTCGCATCGGGCGAAACGTTCTGGTGGGCGAAGGCGCTCGAGCGGCGGACTTCGTTTCCCGCGTTGTACGGAGCGGCTCAACGGTGGAGCGGCCTCGAGAGCGTGGGGCGCGCCTCGGATCGCGCGCCAAAGCCGCGGAGGCGGCGGCCACGGCGGATGCGGTTCCGATGGGCGTCGATCCTGTTGACCCGACAAGCGACCTCGGGGGCCGGCCCGGCTCCGGTGGTCGGCGCACGGCCGGGGATACAGGCGACTGACAAGGATGCCCAGCCTGGGTGCCGGCGCATGAACGACGCAGCTTGCGCCTGATCGGCCGAAGCAGCATGGATCTCCGTGTTTCTCGTTCGCACTCTAGATTGCTCGGCTGCGCCCTCGGCCTGGCGATTCTGAGTTCGCTCTGGGGAGTGGCCGCTCCCGCAAGCGTGGCCGGTGCGCAGTCGAACCTGAGCTACACCTCAAACTCGACATGGCGAGCGGATCCGACCGCGGGCCGGGTTCACGTCCTGGCCGCAATGGCGCTGACGTCGCATACCGTCGACGACCCGAACCTCCGCTACTACTACGATCGGATCCAGCTGACCCTGCCGCCGTCTTCGGCCGTTATCGTCGCCGACGACAACGGCGTGCGGCTCCCGGTGTCCGTTCAGGCGGTCTCGTCGCTGGGCGTCGTCGTACTCGTCGGCCTTGGGCGGCGGCTCTACTCCGGGCAGTCAATGTCCTTCGACCTCAAGTTCGACCTCGTGGACAAGGGCGGCTCCACGGACCGCGACCTTCGGATCGGGCGCAACCTGATGTCGTTCCCGGTCAAGGCCTTCGGCAGCCCGGACACGCCCGGTAGCACTGTTACCGTCGTGTTCCCGTCGGACTTTGCCGTTCAGGAGGAATACGGCGGTTTGACAAGGGCCGTCTACGGATCAGGGGAAGTTGTGTTCTCCTCGGGTGTCCTGGATGACGCCACGGCGCTCGACGCCTGGTTTACGGCCGTCCAGCCCGTCCCGCCCGGCTCCTACAGAGTCCGCTCGATCACCATCGGCCCGCTCCACGTGGCGCTTCGCTACTGGGCGGACGACGTCGGCTGGGCCGATCAGGTTGAGCGGGTGCTGCGCGAGGGCTATCCGATCCTGCGCGACCTCATAGGCCTGGGCGATCCAATCGGCACGACTCTGACCGTCGAGGAGGCGGCCTCTGAGGAGATCGGTGGTTTCAGCGCATCCTATGACATCTCCAACGGCCAGGTTCTCGTCTCCTATTTCGCGGACCCGCTCGTGATCCTGCACGAAGCCGCCCATATGTGGTTCAACGGCGACCTGTTGAGTGATCGCTGGGCCAATGAAGGTTTCGCCTCCTACTACGCTCAGCAGGCCGTCGACCGCCTCGGCTTCCCGGACCACTCGCCGGTGTTGACCGACAGGATGCGTCAGGCTGCGGTGCCGCTGAACGATTGGGTCGATGCCGGCCAGGCCAGTTCGGCTACGGATTCCTACTTGTACGGTGCCAGTCTCCGGGTTGCGCAAATGATTGCCGGCGAGGTCGGCCAGGAGGACCTGCGGTCGGTGTGGTCGGCGGCGCGGTCGGACAGGGCCGCGTACCAGCCACTGCACTTGCCGGCCACCGAGATCCTGGAGGGTGGCCCGGCAGACTGGCGGCGGATTCTGGACTTACTCGAGCGGACCAGCGATCTCTCGCTCGACGGCATTTGGCGCCAATGGGTCGTCGATCCGGACCAGGAGTCCTTGCTGGATCAGCGTTCTATGGCGGTCGCGGCCTACACGAGTGCCCAGGATGCGGCGGGTGATTGGGATCTTCCGCCGGAGATCAGGCGCTCCATGGACATATGGCAATTCCAGCAGGCTGGAATCTTCATCAGCCAAGCCCGGGGAGTAGTCGCGCAGCGAGACCAGATCGTTGCTCAATCCGCCACCGAGCAGACAACGCCGCCCGCCAATCTGAAGAGCGCGTTCGGGCATTCGCTGTCCGATGCAACTGCCGAGGCGGCGGCCGAGCTTGCCGTTCTGCAGGAGATGACCGCGGCCCGGGTAGCCCGGACGGACAACGTTGACGCTGCACGCGGCCTCGGTTTGCTCGGTTCGGACCCGGCGGCGGACCTGGCCGCGGCGCGGGAAGCTTTTGCGAGCGGTGACATCACTCGGGCAATGGCTCTCGCTTCGAGGGCGCGGGTCGCCTGGCAGAGCGCCGGCGATGCCGGTCAGGCGCGGATCTTCGGCGGCGTGTGCCTGCTGGTCGGGATCTTGTTGCTGCTGTTCCTGTACCGGTGGACTCGAGGCGGCAGCAAGAGAGCAGCAGCGTCGGCGGTAGAGTCCGCTGCGGCTGGCGAGGTGAAGCCGGCGCCGGGGATCGTGGCGACGTTTGAAATCGCGGTTGGGATTCGTGTCGGCAAGGCTCTGGCTTGGGCCCGCGCGGCTCGGGGCCGGCTGCGCGCCGGCGACCTGCCCGCGAACGTTGGGGATGAGCCCTCGCCCGAGACCTCGAAGTCGCACGAACCATCCGTGAAGAATGGGCCGGACAGTGTTACGGCCCATTCGTCCGAGCCGGAGGACGGAGCATCGCGGGAGACCGCCTACGATCTACTGCAGCGTGGCAGCGCCTTGCTGGAGGACCACCACAACGCTCAGGCGGCGGTAGTCCTGGAGCGAGCCGCCCGCCTGGAGCCCAACAAGGGCTCGATCCTGGAAGCCCTCGGCCGGGCCTACTTCAACAGCAGTCAGCCGGCTCGAGCGGTCGAGACGTTTCAGGCGTTGCTGGAGGTGGACCCTTCGGCGCACTACGGCCACTTTGCGCTGGGCCTCGGCTTCGCGCGCCTCGGTAGGCCGCTGGAGGCCAGGACGCATTTGCGTCTGGCCGCCGCCATGAACCCCACCAGCGAGACGTATCGCCGAGCCCTGGAGAGGGCCGAGGCGGCCAAGGATTAGCCGACCAGGGCGGCCCGGGTCAGTCGCTCGACGTCTCCAACCGGCGAGCCACCAGCAGAATGCCGGCGACCGACTTGGCATCCTCGATTACGCCGGCCTCGATGGCTGCCACCGCGTCGCTCCAGGAGACCCGGCAGAGGCGCAGGTTCTCGTCCTCGTCAGGGCTCAGCCGTCCTTCGATGGCCGGTTCTAGATCCGTGGCCAGGTACATCGTCAGGTACTCGGTGGAGAAGCCCGGCGCGGTCCAGAAGCCGGCGATCCTCTCCATCGCTCCGGCGCGATAGCCGGTTTCCTCCTCCAGCTCGCGGTGAGCGGCGCCGAGCGGATCCTCCACGACGCCGTCTTCCACTTCCAGCGTTCCGGCCGGTAGCTCGAGCATGGCTCCGCCACAGGCGACCCGGTATTGGGTGACGAGCAGGAGATTGCCGTTGGCGTCGAGCGGCACGATCACCACGGCGCCCGGGTGGACCACGAGGTCCCGCGACGCAGTCGAGCCGTCGCTCGTGATCACCCGGTCCTGCTCGAAGGCCATGTAGCGGCCCTGGTGGAGTCGGCGCCGGTCCGTGACGCGCTCCTCCAGCGCGGAGTCGGCGTCGCGAAGGTCCGCAACCAGCGCGTCCAGGCTCGGGATGCCGGTCGGGGTTCGATTGGGGCGTATGCGAGCGGGCGAATCGACCATGAGTCAACTATAGGGGAGGTTCCGGGTGTCAACGCCGCGGAGTGGCCGGCTCCACCGAAGTCCGTCGCGCTACTCCGCGCTACTCCGCGCTACTCCGCGATACGGGCCACGGCGGTACTACGTGGCGCGCCAAGTTCGGCATGAGCCTGAACGCCTCGGACCCGCGAGCACAGGACCATTGGAGCGCCGGTCACGGGCTCGATTCGTCGGCAGATTGCCCGAAATGCGATTGCTAGATGTCGGCATCCGTGACCAACGTCTCCCAGCGGCGGGGGTTGGGAGCAGGGCGCACTTACTACCGCCCCGGCGAGTATCCCGGGGAAAGTTGCCGTGACTCGAGCCTGGCAATCGACCTCCGACGATAGCCCCGAGCCAGCCGGGCCGCCGAGCACGAGCCAGGCGAGCTTGGCCTAGGCGCGCGCACCTGAAGGTGCGTGAGTGAGGCGCGCAGGCAACAACGAGCCAGGCGAGCCTGGCTTTGGCAATGGGCCGGCCGCCCGCCGATTTGGCGAATAGCTTTTGACGAGAGGCACAGCCCCGCCGGCGCGGCCGGAGGCCGAGGCCAAGGCGCCGCCGAGGACCGGAGCGCGCGCACCTAAAGGTGCGTAAGCGAGGATCGCAGACGGCAACGCAGGAATCGGACTACTGACGCGCCGGCGGTTAAAGACCAGCGCCTCGGCTTTCGCCGAGGCGCTGGGTCCCTGAACCGGAAAAATCAGGCAGTAACAGGTCCGAACGGAAGGGCGAAGTTCGTGTCCGGGTCGAAGAGCTGGATGCGATCCAGCGGGACCCGAAGCTCGAGCATGTCGCCCGGGCGAACCCGGTAGGAGGAGTCAACGATGGCCACGATGTCTCGGCCTGCGCCGGAGGCGTGGATGAGTTCCTCGTTGCCGAGGTACTCGACGACTTCGGCCTTGGCGTTGACCGTGGCCGTGCTGCCGCTCACCGGGCCGAGCACGAGGTGCTCGGGGCGGAAGCCGACGATCAGCTGGCGACCGGTGGCGCCGGCCGACTCGCGGAACTGCGGCGGGAGCGGAACTGTGATGCTCGAGCCTTCGAGCTTGATCCCGTCGCCGGAGCCGGTGATTTCGACGGTGGCAAAGTTCATCGACGGGCTGCCGATGAAGCCTGCAACGAACCGGTTGATCGGTCGGTCGTAGAGCTCCTGCGGGGAGCCGACCTGCTGGAGGCGACCCTCGTTCATGACCGCGATGCGAGAGCCCATTGTCATGGCCTCGATCTGGTCATGGGTCACGTACACGAACGTGGTGTTGAGGCGCTGGTGCAGGCGAAGGATGTTGGCCCGGGTCTCGACTCGAAGCTTGGCATCGAGGTTGGAGAGGGGCTCGTCCATGAGGAAGACTGCGGGCTCGCGCACGATGGCTCGCCCGAGGGCGACGCGCTGGCGCTGGCCGCCGGAGAGCTCACGTGGCTTCCGGTCGAGGTAGCGGCTGAGGTCCAGGATAGCGGCCGCTTCCTTGACTCGGGCGTCAATCTGCACCTTGGGGACGTGGCGCAGCTTGAGACCGAATGCCAGGTTGTCTCGGATGGTCATGTGCGGGTAGAGCGCGTAGCTCTGGAAGACCATCGCGATGTCGCGGTCCTTCGGCGGGACGTCGTTGATGATCCGATCGCCGATCCGTAGCGTGCCGTCGGTGATCTCCTCGAGGCCAGCGATCATCCGCAGGCTCGTGGTCTTTCCGCAGCCGGACGGTCCGACGAGAACCATGAATTCCGCGTCGCGGATGTCCAGGTTCAGGTCGTCTACGGCGACGACGTCGCCGTACCTCTTGTTTACGTTCTCGAAAGTGACTGTTGCCATATTGGGCGAAGCTCCCTGGTTCAGTTGGGACGATTGCGGGAATCTAGCAGCCCGACTGCAGGTGCCCGGGTCGGCACGCAGCCGTTCTCCACTAAACGTTTAGACAGCGTCGGGGGATCCTGGGCGGTTTCGTAGCCCCGGTTGCCGCATGGACCCACGATGCGCGGTACATTGGGCCACCAACAACAACGGAGCACCGTGATGAGCTCGGACGAGCGGAATGATGTGGCAGAGCCGAGGAGAGCCGCGGACTTGAGCCGGATAGCCGGATCTGCGCCGCGCCCGGGCGGGCCGACCGGCATGCGTCGCCGGGTCCTGCCGCTCGTCGTTGCGGCGGCCGTCTGTTCGGCGGTTCTCTCGGCGGCCGGGACTTGCATCGCGATTTCTTTGACCGTCGGCGCCCCCACCGCCGCCGCTAGCGCGGCGGTTCAGCCGGCAGCAAACCGAGTGACCAGCCTCACCGAGTCCCAGGCGATCGTTCTGGTGGCCCAGAGGGTAAGGCCGTCCGTAGTCACGATCCTGGCCAATGGAACCACGGGAGTCACGCCTTTCTCCGTTCCCACGAGCGGCGCCGGATCCGGCTTCGTCGTCAGCGCGGATGGGCTCATTCTGACCAACAACCACGTTGTGAACGGCGCGACGGACATGACCGTGATCTTCGACGACGCGAGTCAGCTGTCGGCGAAATTGGTGTCGGCGGATGCCAGGCACGACCTCGCCCTCATCAAGGTCGACGCCACCGGCCTCTTGCCCGTAACGCTGGGAGACTCCAGCCGGGTGCAGGTGGGACAGCTGGCCATTGCCATCGGCAGCCCACTCGGTACGTATACGGACTCGGTCACTCACGGCATAGTGTCCGGCCTGAACCGAACGATTGCGATCAGCGCTCAGCCCTCCACAGCGCCAGAACTGCTGATGGGCATGATCCAGACGGATGCGGCGGTCAACCCGGGCAACAGCGGCGGACCGCTCCTGGACGCGGGCGGCTCTGTGGTGGGAGTGGTGACGGCAACCGCCACCGACGCTCGCGGCGTGGGTTTCGCAATCCCTATCAATCAGGCGAAGCAGATGATCGCGGCTGCCGGCAAGTAGGTCGTGCTTGCGCGCGCTCGGCCGGGCCGGCCCTGCCTCCGAGCCCGCCGCTTCAGCGAAGTTTCAGGCTGATGCGCCATACCTCGTGCTATCGCCCAGAGCCCGGAGACGCCGTCGGCGGGGCCCGGCGAGACTCGAGAGGCAAGCTGAAGATGAAACTAAGACTCGCGGCCGTCGGGCTGATCCTGGTGGGGATCGGGGCGGTTGCGCTGACAATCGTCGGTCCCGTGTTCGGCGGGTTCGGCGCGCGAGGATCGTTGGCACCGGGCCAGACTTTCAACGTTGGGGCATTTGCGGGCCGCGGCGGCGCGGGTGGTCTCACCGGTGGCGTGAGCGGCACCGTGCAGTCGGTCGACGGCTCGACGATGACCGTACAGTTGGCCAGCGGAGCCACGGTTACGATCGATCTCACAGGCACAACCACATACCACGGCACGACGTCGGCCAGCTCGAGCGACGTGAAGGTTGGTTCCAGCGTGACCGTTCAGATCGCGGCTGGTGCCTCCGCCGCCGAAACGCCGGCTCCTGGCAGTTCGGGTGGTCGTACCCTGAATGCCCAGGACGTGATCATCACGCACCCCTAGGAGTCAAGAGTGCACTTGCTCGTCGTTGAGGACGATGCTCGACTGAGCCGTCTTCTCAAGAGGCTTCTCAGCCAGGATCGCCACGTTGTCGAAACGGCCTTGACGGCTGAGGAAGGGCTGGAGGTGGCAACCTCCGGCCTGGAGCTGGATGCCATCATCCTGGACGTCGGTCTGCCGGACAGATCCGGGTTCGACGTTGCCCGGACCCTCCGAAAGCAGGGTTCCACCGTTCCGATCCTCATGCTAACCGCCCGCGATTCGGTCAGCGACCGAGTCGAGGGTCTGGATGCCGGAGCGGACGACTATCTGGTCAAGCCGTTCGCGTACGAAGAGCTGCTGGCCCGGCTTCGGGCTTTGGGTCGCCGCCCGCCGTCACGCAGGACCTCGGCCCTCAAGGCCGGCCCGATCGAGCTGGACGAGACCACTCGCCGCGTTACCATCTCCGGCAAGCCGATCGACCTCAGCCAGCGCGAGTTTTCCATCCTGGAATGCCTTCTGCGCCGGCCCGGCCAGGTTCTCTCACGCGACCAATTGCTGGACTATGCGTGGCCCTATGGCGTGGCCCTGACGCCCAATACCGTTGAGGCGTACATCCACTTGCTGCGAGACAAGCTCGGCGCCGATGCCGCGAGCTACGTCGAGACTGTGCGGGGTGTTGGGTATCGATTGCGTGAGGCCTGATCGATGAGAATCCCGCGCCCCTCGGTGCGCTTGCCGCTGCTGGGGCGCAAGTCCTCCCTGGATGCGCCTGAGGTCGGGCCGCCCGTTTCCGACGGCGACTCTCGTCTGTTGCGTGAGACTCGTTTGCGGCTGATTGCCGTGAGCGGTTTTGGCACGCTTCTGATCCTGGTGATCCTGGGCGTGGCCATCTATGGAGTCGTGTCCACCGCCATCCAGAACTCGGAACAGACGGCGTTCACGCACTACACGGACCGCTGGTATCGCGGACCGCACCAGAGCACGAGCCCGGAAGCCGCCGAACTCGGTGGCGAGGGCGCCAACATCTTCTACCTGTTCATTGCCGCCGACGGGACCGTCTTTCCGCCTTACGGCTCGGCGACACCGCCCGGCCTCCCGGACCAGGCGAGCCTGAAGGCCGCCCTCGCTAACCCATCGGGGATAGACGAGCGGTCGGTCACGACTCCGGATGGCACTCCGTGGCACGTCATGTCTGTCCCGGCGTATGACGTGGCCACCCACCAGAGAATCGGAACGGTCCAGTTCGCGCAGAACCTGTCCACGGAGACCAAGCTCCTGAACACGCTGCTCTGGGTCCTTTTCGGCGGTGGCCTTGCCGCTTTGCTGATCTCACTGCTGGCCGGCTACCTCTACGCTGGCCGCGCCCTCATACCGATCCGCGAGTCGATCGTGCGTCGCCAGGCCGCACTAATGCGCCAGCGCGAATTCGCGGCCAACGCCAGCCATGAACTCCGGACGCCGCTTACCGTGATCGGCGCAAGCGTCGAGGACCTCAAACGTAACCGCAAGAGCAAGGTCGAAGACGTGGGCGAGGCCCTGGGCGACATCGAGGCCGAGGTCCGGCATATGACCGCGCTCGTGGAGGACATGCTGCTGCTGGCCCGGACGGACTCGGGCGTTGTGGAGATTGAGCGCATCCCGGTGGATCTGGGCGATATCGCCGCGGAGGCGGCATCGATGCTGGCGACTCTCGGCCAGGATCGGGGCGTGAAGGTCGTTCTGGATCCGCTGCCGGCCCAGCTATCCGGCGATCCGTTGCGGCTGCGCCAGCTGGTGACGATCCTGGCGGACAACGCGATCAGGCATAGCCCGGCCGGATCCACGGTCGAGATCCGCGTCAGGCCGGCCGAGAATGCCGCCGTCCTCCAGGTCGACGACAACGGGCATGGGATCAGGCCGGAGGATCTGCCGCGGCTCTTCGAGCGGTTCTGGCGGGCGGACGATGCGCCCGCGGGTGGTACCGGCCTCGGGCTGGCTATTGCTAAGTGGATCGTCGATCAGCACGGCGGTCGGATTGGGGCCCTCAACCGGCCGGATGGCGGGGCGAGCTTCCGGGTCTGGCTGCCCAATCATCCGGCGCAAGCAAGGCCGGATGGTGGCCGGGTCAATATCGGGGCGGGCGCGATTGGGACCGGCGAACTCGGCGATACCGGCGGAACAGGCGACAGCGAGGCCGAGGTCGAGCCGCCCGAGGTCTAGGGTCCCGATCCGGAAGAAGCTGGCCCCTTCCCTCCCGGCCGGCCGTGCTCGGCCGGTGCCAGACGAACCGTCCAGGAATTTGCGGATCGGGA